>JBGAGR010000185.1:0-16159 GCA_044226645.1 Aggregatilineales bacterium | reverse complement strand
GCGGTCATACTCGCCAATCCCGACTGCGCTGGGTTTTCATATAGACTTCCGGTGCGCAGTGATCCGGTAAAAACCACCGACTGAGCCACAAAATTTTCGTACACCAGCACGACGATTCCGTTATCCAGCACCACACGAGTAATATTGTCCGGCCCCGGCAGTGAGGTTCCATTGATGCTCATTCTTCTTCATCCTCCTCGTAGCCATCGCCGACACCCGTCGGAATAAAATAGCCCACAGTGCGATTTTGTGGACGGAGATACTTTTCCGCCACAGCGCGCACGTCCGCAATAGTCACTGCTTCCAGCCGCGCCACATAATTCTCGAACCACGTATAGCTCTCGAAATTTTCTGCGAATGCCAGCCAGAACGCCTGTGATGTCACCCGCTCGGTACCATAAGCGAACAGCGCCCGTGCCTGTTTACGCGCCTTATCCAATTCCTTCTGCGTAACATTCTCGTTCAGCACACGCTCAATCTGCTCATTCAGCGCCGCTTCGACTTCCTCTACACTGCGACCATCGCGCACCACTGCCACCAGATCATACAGGTACGGGTCAATGCTCGGCTGCATTCCCCCATCCACATCCACCGCCAATTCGGTCTCCACCATCGCCTTATACAGGCGGCTGGTCTTGTTATCAATACTGCCACCGCCCATGCCGCTCGGCCCGCTCAGGACGCTGTTGAGTATCGCCAGCTTAAACCAATCATCATCCGTCGCGGGTGGCGCATGATAGGCCATTTCCAGAAACGCCGTATTCCCCGGACGTTCCACAAGAACCCGACGCTCACCCATTTGCTCCGGTTCAGGCCGCGTGAACAAATTCGGCTTCTCGCCTGCCGGAATGCCACCGTACAGTTCCGTGACACGCTTCAGCATCTCATCCGTCTTGAAGTCCCCCACCGCCACCGCGATAGCATTATTGGGCATATAATGTCGCTTATAATGCCCATACAGATCATCGCGCGTCATCGTTTCCAGATCGGTCATATCCCCGATGATCTCATGGTGATACCCATGCACGCGGAAAGCCGATGCGCGAACTTCCTCGCCCAGCCAGAACATCGGCGAATTTTCCGAACCCTGCCGCTCGGAGATAATCACCGTCCGCTCGGATTCCACTTCATCCGGCTCGAACTCGGTGTTCACCATCCGATCCGCTTCCAGCCGCAGCCCCAAATCAATTTGATCAGCGGGCATGGTCTCATAATAGGCGGTATAGTCCGTGCTAGTCTGGGCATTCCAACTGCCGCCTTCGCGGGAGATCATTTTGTCCAGAATGCCGCCCGGGAACATCTGCGTGCCTTTGAACATCATATGTTCTACCCAATGAGAGATTCCGGTCTGCCCCGTGCGTTCATTCCGGCTGCCGATGCGATACAGCAACCACCAACTTACCACCGGAGCGCTGTGCTGCTCCTTCAAAAGTACCGTTAAGCCATTATCTAGTACATGGCGGCTGACACCAGCCATAGTTACTCCTTCGCCAAATGATTTGCGCGGCAATTCATTCCCGCACAAACCATATCCGCTAAAATGAAATGTGGAAACACAAAACGAATAGTCTGTATAGGTTACACAGGTTCGACTTCTCGTTTTTATCCACCTGCTTTGAACGAAAAAACTAGAGAGCGAACCTAGTTCTTGACTAAATATACAAATGTGTACCAAGATATGAACAAGTATACCGTATCGGCATTTCGCTAGGCAGTCCTAGTGTCTGGTTGTCCACATGACTCGCAGGTAGGTTGAAACATGATTAAGGCACATCAAATCCGGCTCAATCCCACGCCTGAACAGGCAACCTACTTCGCCAAAGCCGCTGGTATCGCTCGCTTTGCCTACAATTGGGGTCTGGCTGAGTGGCAGCGCCAATACAAAGCAGGCGAGAAACCGAATGTGATGGCTCTAAAAAAGCAGTTCAATCACGTCAAACGTGAGCAGTTTCCGTGGATCTACGAAGTAACCAAATGCGCACCGGAACAAGCCTTTGCCGATTTGGGGGAAGCCTTCGAGAACTTCTTCGAGGGAAAAGCTGCTTACCCACAGTTCAAGCGCAAACATGGCAGCAAAGCCAGTTTCTACATCGCCAATGATCGCTTTACCATCGGTGATCACTGGGTCAAGCTACCTCATATCGGTAAGGTGAACATGGCGGAGACGCTCCGCTTTCACGGGAAAATACTCTCAGCACGGGTCGGCAAGCAGGGTGATTGGTGGTTTATCTCGATTCATGTCGAGATGCCTGACCCGAAGCCCCTGCCGAAACGAGAGGCTGTCGGGATTGACTTAGGGCTAATCGATTTATTGACGTTGAGTACCGGAGAACGGCTCGAAAACCAAAAGCCGCTCAAGGGACTGCAAAGCAAGCTCAAACGCGCTCAACGCAAACTGAGCCGCCGTCAGGCAGGCAGCAAGAACCGTGAGAAAGCACGACGGGAAGTGGCACGGTTGCATTATCAGGTTAGCTGCAAGCGGGATGACATCCTGCACAAGGCGACCACCGCCTTAGCCGAACGCTACGACCTCATCTGTCTGGAAGATTTGAATGTTAAAGGGATGATGCAGAATCACTGTTTAGCCGGAGCGTTGGGAGATGCGGCGTTTAGCAGGCTGGTGAAACTGCTGACACACAAAGTGCTGGCACGTGGTGGACACATCCAGTTTGTAGACCGCTTCTTCGCGTCCAGCCAACTATGCAGCGGCTGTGGTTGGAAAAATGCGGATTTAACGCTGGCAGATCGCACATATCATTGTTCGCACTGTGGCTTGGTGATAGACCGGGATTACAATGCGGCAATCAACATCCTGATCGAGGGAAAACGGCTGTACGAAGCCAGCCAGAAGTAAAGCTTCAACGTCGCGGTAGTGGCTACGACGAGACGAAAAACGCCTGTGGATGGGATGTAAGACCGAGATGTGCAAACGTTGAGGCAATTCCAGATGAAGCAGGAACAACCAATTTTTATACAAATGTATACAAAAAAGGTAGCAGAGCGCGAATACGCACTACGCCCATCGTTAGCTCAAATTCCTCAAATTGGTCAATGTAGAGGAGTCTAACATACTTCAGGAGAGTCGTCAACGGGTCAATAACTATCGGGAATGCCGAAAATCAGGGATGCACCCAAATAATCTCTTCACTATCTCACCACCAATGAAATTGCCCCGATCTCTACGCGGAGTGCGCGAAGGCCGGAGGCGATTTGAGCAATATGAAAGTCAGCCAATAGACCACAAAGGGACAAGCCTCTCGCTTGGTGATTGACATGGACGTGATGAACTAATCAGTAGAGCTACGTACATATGTCGAAGATTTTCTAAGCGCACCACTTCCTGTAGATTGAAGTCGCCAACCTTCTGCTTGAAGTCGAGTATGTTCTTTATGCAGTTCATCTATACTGTTGACTTCCAGAAATAATGTGCCCTCTTTACTTTCCGACGTTTTAACGCTATTCCAAGCAAGTTTTTCGATCTCATTAGCTCCCTCTGTTAACCAAACAAGTAGATATTCTGCCATTTGACTTTATTCTCATTCTCTTTGAGAGACATTACTATTTTACTGTATGTTCACAAAATGCTATCTGTTATTCTCAGAACTAATGATAAGGGCTATCACATATCGCGCTTCCCGTGTGTCAGTCAGCCTTTCCCCTCAAGCCTCTGTTATGTCCCTGTTAAACAGAGCATTAATCTTTCACTCACCAACCCTCATCAAATCCTGCACAAACCAATACCCGCCGAATCAAAATGGAGCGCCCATCAGGTACGCCCCATTCATCAAAACTGGTCTCAGTCAGAAATTACTTCACCCCTACGAGATGGGGAGTTATGCTTCGATTACCAGGCGTAGGCTTCCGGGGCAGCTCCACCTGGGCCAGGCCAGATTTCGTCCAGTTTCTTCATCTGTTCATCGGTCAGCTTAATTTCCAGCACACGCATACTGCCTGTCAACTGTTCAATCGTGCGCGGGCCGATGATCGGCGCAGTGATGACCGGATTCTTGAGCATCCAGGCCAGCGCGACATCGGCGGGTTTCTCGCCAATTTCGTCGCAGAAGGCTTCGTACTGCTCCAACTGGGTATGATATTTATCCATATCGGCCTGCTGGTCTTTAGACGCGCGGCGGCCTTCCTGTGCTTTGCGCAGCGCACCACCCAGCATACCGCCTGCCAATGGACTCCAGGGAATCACCCCTAAACCATAGGCTTCGCAAACCGGGAGGACTTCCAATTCGATCATGCGGTCTTTGAGGTTATAGAGGCTCTGTTCGGAAACTAGTCCCATGAAGTGGCGGCTTTTGGCGATTTCGTTGGCCTGCGCAATATGCCATCCAGCGAAATTGCTGCTGCCGACGTACAGGACTTTACCAGCCTGTACCAACTGTTCCATCGCCTGCCAGATTTCTTCCCAGGGGGTATTCCGATCAACATGATGCATCTGGTACATATCGATGTAATCGGTTTGCAGGCGGCGCAGACTGTCTTCGCAGGCGCGTTTGATGTGCAGGGCAGAAAGACGACTTTCGTTCGGCCAATCGCCCATACCGCCATATACTTTCGTAGCGAGGACAACTTTTTCGCGCCGTCCGCCGCCCTGCGCCCACCAGCGTCCAATGATTTGTTCGGTAACGCCTTCGCCTTTTTTCCAGCCGTAGACATTGGCGGTATCGAAGAAGTTGAAGCCCAGTTCGAGGGCTTTGTCCATAATGGCGTAGCTGTCCGGTTCGGTTGTTTGCGGGCCAAAGTTCATTGTGCCCAGGCATAAACGGCTGACCTTCAACCCGGTGCGGCCTAATTGTGTATATTCCATGTGTTTCGTAACCTCGATAAAATAATCCACGCGAATGTCTATTGTAACGCTGGGTGCTGGCTGAAGTAGTACCACTTTAACAGGAGTCATTATGGTCAAACAAAGCAAACTCGATTTTCTGATCGCCCTGTATATTTTCTGCGTCACCGCTTCGGAATTGATGGGTGGCAAGACTTTCACGATTATCAACACGGGGAGTTTTCAACTAAGCGCCAGTGTCGGCATTTTTCTGATTCCACTGGTGTACAGCGCGAATGATGTCATTACGGAGGTCTATGGCAAGGAGCGCACCCGCAGCGTAATCCGGGCAGGTCTGGTAATGATTGCGCTGGTGATTGTCTTTTCGCTGCTGGCGACCAGCTTGCCGCCGTCAGGACGATTCGAGGCGACAGAAGCGGCCTATGACACAATTTTCTCACAGTCGGCGCGGATTGCTTTCGCCAGTCTGACCGCTTTCGCGCTGGCTGAATTTCTCGACGTATACATCTATGTGCGGGTGAAGCAAATATTTGGTAACAAGCGCTTATGGCTGCGGAATAATGTCTCCAATTTCTTCTCGGAACTGGTAGACACCGTCGTGTTTATGGTGTTGGCCTTCTATGCCTTCGATAAAGCCTTTGGAGACAATGTTTCATTTCTGGTCGGGCTGATCCTCCCCTACTGGCTGCTGAAGTGCTTCATGTCAATTATCGAGACACCCTTCGTTTACTTAGGTGTGCGCTGGCTGCGGGATGAGAAGCCGCTGCAAACGGGCGAAAGCGCAGCAAATCCGGCGTGATATTTATCCTCGGCATGAGATGACAAAATTCAGAGCAAACTTTTCCTCAATACTCTTATGATTCGGGATAGTCGATGTATTGAGGAAAAGGTTTATGCTGAAAATTATTAATGGTCTTGCGCTCATCGCGCATGGCATCGGTCACATTATGGGCTTTATGGCCTCATGGACAACTGTCCCGATGGGATTCAGCCATGATCCCTGGGTGCTTTCCAGCAATGTGACACTGGAAAGTGTGATTGGGCGCATCTTCGGGTTGGTCTGGCTGGTAGCAATGCTCGGCTCGATGATCGCTGGCTACGGACTGCTATCCGGTCAGGCATGGTGGCGTACACTGGCGATTGTCTCAGCGGTAGTTTCGCTGGCGGTCATCGTGCCCTGGTGGAATACAGTGAATGTCGGCCCCAAGTGGGGCGCGTTGTTTGATGTGGCGGTGTTGGTTGTGCTGCTTACCCCCTTGAGTGAACAGTTAACTCAAGCGATGGGGTAAGTGTTTAATCGGCTTTATCCCACGCCGCCATCAGTTCGGGTAAATCGGCGTAGATACCGTCGGGCTGAATGCCTGTGGATATGGGGTAATGCCGAGAGCGGTCGAGGCCGAATGGCTTTATCCACGCCGCCATCAGTGGATATACCGTCGGGCTGAATGCCTGTGGATATGATTTCTTCACGGGTGGAGACTCCGGTCAGCACGAGAGCGGTCTTGAGGCCGATTTGCAGCGCCCCGGCGATGTCGGTATTCAGGCGATCCCCGATCATGAGTGTGTGTTCGGCTGGCGTTTTCAGGATGCGCAAGGAAGCCTCAAACAGCGGAGCATGAGGTTTACCGATAACCAGCGGTTCGCGCTCGGTGGAGGCTTTGAGGGCGGCGACGATGCTTCCTGCACCGGGGGCGAGTCCTTCCGGTGTGGGGATGGTCAAATCTTCGTTGCTGGCGATGAATACCGCGCCTGCCCGGATGAGCAGCGCCGCCCGTTTGAGCTTTTCGTAAGTCAACTGCGGGTCGAGACCGACGAGGACAATCTCAGCGTTATTATCAACAAGAGTAAATCCTGCGGCTGTCGCGGTTTTACGGAAGCCATCGCCACCCAGGACGTGTACGCGCGTTCCGGGTGGATAGTGCGCCTGTAAATGGCTGGTGGTGGCTGAACCAGATGTCACGATTTGTTCTTCGGTGATGCCCGTTACGCCCATTTTCGCCAGTTTATTGACATAATCGGTTTGCGATTTGCTGCTGTTGTTGGTAGCAAGGCTGAAGGGAATGCCACGAGCACGGAGAAAATCGAAAAAAGCGCTCATTCCGGGCAGGGATTCATCCCCTCGCCAAAGAACTCCATCCATGTCTAAAATCGTAGCTTTGATGTCGGATAAGTTCATGATGTTCCTTACTATGAGTTTGTCACCAGTTGATAGATCGAGCCATTTTTCGAATCGGCAAGGTAAATTTCCCCCGTACCGCTTTTGCCCAGTAGGCCTTGCAAGCGATAACGATGGGTGATTATTTCCTCGTCCATTGGACTCGCCCCGTTTTGTAGTTGGTAAACTGACTGCTCCGTTTGAACCGATTGCTAGTTTTCGTGCCCCCGCACATCAAACCCCGGCAGTACCTTGAGCGCTGTCTCCACCAATTCAATATGACGCATCCAAAGCTCTGTAGCATTCCTCATCAGACGATTATACTTCTCAAACCAGTAAGAATCGTCACGTGCTCTGGCAGGCTGTACCATGAAGGAATGGCCGTTAGCCTCATCCAATTCATACGTCCAGCCCATCTGACCATCGAGTTTGATGAGGGCATCATCAAAGGCCTCGAAAGCGTCCTCTAATGCCAGTTCGCCAAAATGATCCCGCGCTTTCGCACGCAGATCGAGATATTTGGTGATGTGCGAGGTATACAACTCCCAATCGACTTTGCCATGCTGAATCTGGTCGTTGAGCTTTTCGATGTAATAGCCGTTGATAAAGAGCCATAAGCGTTCCATCAGCTTGCTGTCATATTCGCGCTGCTGTTGGCGCACCTCGGAAACCGGTACTTCCGGCGTAAAACGAATCAAAGTGGCATATAACTGATTCAAACTCTCCACCGCGATACCCGTTGACATATCAATATGCTGGATTTTGTTAAGATGATCCGGCACAGCCGTGCGAGCGCGTACCAGCACCGGCAGGATATGCTTGCGCAGGCGCAGCGCTTCGTTCAGCTCCCGCTGGCACCATTCTGAGTTGATGGATGCATCGGACATGAGGAAGATGAAATGCTGGCAGGCGGCGATTTCGCGCAGGATTTCCGCCCACCACTCTTCTCCGCCATGCAGATTATCATCGTACCAGACATGGGTATACGATTTGCGGAGTAAAATGGCAAGCTGTTCGGTGATTGGTTGATCGACACGGCTGTAGCAGATGAAAATTCCGCTCATAGAGCCTAATCCCTTTTGGATGATGTGACAGCGTGACGCTATTCGCGTTCAAAATCGTTCTGGCAGTGCGGTTCGATTGTCCAGTATGATAGAAGCCTACGCAGTATAGTGTACGCTGGGAGGAATGCTGCGTCTATTGACTTTAGGCAGGCAGTTATGGTGATTTGCAGTACGCTCTGCATATGCGAATGCATCTGGTTGTAATGAACCTGGATGGTTACCCTAGTAATAATTAAACTCGATTATCTCATTTGTGCAAACCAGATCGGATGATGGAACCAGGCAATGCTTCTGATCACTGGAACGCAGCCCGGATCGGCTCGCCGCCGTAGCGCTGGCCTATTGACGTGATCGTTTTGGGGGATAAAGGATTTCGATGATTATTCTGGACGTACAGCAGTTAAGCGCGATGATTCCGAACGTATTGAGCATTTTTGCGCTGGCATGGTTCGCCTTCTGGCCTGCTATCCCGGCGGGATTGGCACTGGGTCTATCGCCTGCCGTTGTCATCGCGACCACCACGCTCAGTTACACCTCTGGCGCGCTGCTGGTGATGCTGGTCGGTGAGCGTGCCCGTGAATGGGTCATGCGGAAGCTGCGGCGGGGCGATCCAACAAAATCAGATGGACGTATCCAGCAGATCTGGAAACGCTATGGTGTCATCGGTCTGGGGTTAGCTGCACCGATGACGGTGGGGGCGCAGGCCGGGGCTGTAGTAGGATTGGTACTTCAGGTAAAGCGGCGGCGCTTGATACTGTGGATGGTGCTGGGCGCACTGGCATGGAGCATCGGGCTGACGATGGCTGTAGTGCTGGGTCTGGCAGGATTACAATCCATGTCATAGCACCTGATTTCGGCAATTCGCCAGCGGGTGTGTTATGCTTTATCCGCCTGAAGACGGGCAAAAATAAGTTTAGTTCAGGAGATTTTTATGCGAAGAGTATTGTTTGTAGTTATTTTGGTGGCGCTGCTGGGGTTGACTGCCCTTATCAGCGGTTCGGTAGTGGCGCAGGACGCGCTGCCGAAAGCTGGCGATCTTACAGCGGGACAGTGGAACGAAATTGCCCCTGGTGGCGAAACAACCTGCGCCTATGGCGATGCCTATCGTTTCTTCGTGCGTCCGGCGGAAAAACCCACCGACAAGCTGATGATTTATTTTGCGGGTGGCGGTGCGTGCTGGAATGCGGATTTCTGCGCGCCGAGTTTCAAGGGGCCGGATGGCAATCCGATTTTCGTGAGCAAAGTGCCGGAAGGTTCAAGCGCGGCGCTGAATCAGGGCTTCTTCGACTACACCAATGCGGATAATCCGGTGACAGATTACAACGTGGTCTATCTGCCCTATTGTACAGGCGATATTCACACGGGGGATAAAACGCAGGAATACACCTCGTCTAGCGGCGAGAAGTACACCATGAATCACATGGGTTATGTCAACGCAACCGCCGCATTGGACTGGACATACGAAAATTATGATAAGCCCTCGCAGGTATTCCTGCCGGGATGCAGCGCGGGAGGTTACGGCTCAATCTATAATGCTCCACGCATCATGAATCACTACAAGGATACGCGGGTTATTCAGCTCGGCGATGCCAGCGTAGGGGTTACGCCCAAAGGCTGGGATGGCCCGGTAAGCTGGGGCATGTATGATAATCTTCCGGCTGACATGGCAGGTGCGACACCGGACACCCTGCGCTTCAACGATTTCTACAAAACAGCGGCGAAGGATTTCCCCAATAATGAATTTTCAGAATTCACATCATACACGGACAGCGTACAAATCGGGTTCTTCTATATCATCGCCGGAACCTACACCGATCCAAAAGTTGCGGGTGCGGATTGGATTCTGGGGATGCAGAGCAGCCTGAGCGGCCTGCGCAACAACCTGCCTAACTTCCGTGCCTATCAGGCATGGGGCAGTCAGCATTGTGTGACCCCGGCACCTGAGTTCTATACCTATCAGGTCAACGGTGTGAGGATGACTGATTGGGTTGCTGATCTGGTAAGCGATACACCTCCGGCTAATGCGATTTGCAAGGACTGTTCGACACCGGAAGTTTACAGCGCGAAATAGTTACACTAAAGACAACGGGTTTGTGAATGGAGCGTCGATTGGGTACGCTCCATTTTGATTCGCAAAATGATCATATTTCAATTGTCAACTGCAAAGTACCCTTCATGCAGGATTTGCAGTTTGCTACCCAAAATTGGGCAATGAGGCTAGACTTGTACGGATAGTAAATATGTGCAGAGAAAAATGTTCTTATGCAGGATAAATTATTTCGTCAGGCGGCACTCGAAAAACTCTCCTCACCAGAGGAACTCGACCAACTGATGCAGGTGACGACTCCGCGCGGCTGGTTCGCTCTGGCGGGGTTAATCGGATTGGTGCTGGTTGCGCTGATAGTCGGTGTGGTAGGCGTAATTCCAATTCAGGAGCAAGCCGCCTACTGCCTGCTGACAAACGACACCTCGACGAATACCGTATCTGCCGTCCTGTATCTGCCTTATGGGAAATCGGTACAGGCAGGAGATGATGTGCATATCGCACTGGCTGAGCGCAGTGGATTTTTGTTGGGGTCAGTGAAAAGCGCTGGTGATTTCCCGGTGGCGGATGAAGATATGGCGACGATGGTAGGCAACCGGACGCTGGTCACACAGCTTTTGAATGAAAATGGTTCCTTGATTCAGGTCGATGTCGATTTGATACCGGATGAATCGGTTCCGGGGAATTACCAGTGGTCGTCGGGACAGTCGGCGGGAATTTCAATTCAAACCCGGCTGCGCTGCGATGGTGATGTGACGGTTGAGCGCGTACACCCGATTCAACTGATTTTGCGTGGTTCGTAGGACGACAATATGAGCCAGCAAGAACAAGACTATCCCCGTTATCGGCGGGTAAAAACACCCACAGTTCTGCAAATGGAAGCGGTTGAATGTGGCGCGGCGGCGTTGGGTTCTGTACTGGGATATTACGGACGGATTGTGCCGCTGGAAGAACTGCGCGTCGAGTGCGGCGTTTCCCGCGATGGCTCGGTAGCCGGGAATGTCCTGCGGGCGGCGCGGCGTTATGGATTAAGCGCGGAGGGTTATCAGAGCGAGCCGGAGGGATTGCGCTCGTTACCGCTGCCGATGATCGTCCATTGGAATTTTAATCATTATCTGGTGGTGGAAGGCTTCGGCAGGGGCAGGATTTATCTGAATGATCCGGCACGCGGCCCACGTACCGTGACAGAAGCCGAGTTTGACCAGTCCTTTACCGGCGTGGTCATGGCTTTCGAACCCACAGCAGAATTCGTCAAGGCGGGCAGCAAACCGAGTACGCTCCAAGCAGTTGAGAAGCGGCTTTCCGGCGCACGCATGGCGCTGATTTATGTCGTGATCGCGAGTCTGGGGCTGATCGTCCCCGGTCTGATAATCCCGGCCTTCGCCCGGATTTTTGTCGATGACATTCTCGTGGGTGGACAGGACACATGGCTGCGTCCTTTGCTGCTGGCGATGGCGCTTACCGCGATCCTCCGGGCGCTGTTGACCGCACTGCGCCAACGCTATCTACTGCGGCTGGAGACGCGGCTGGCCTTGAGCGGTTCGGCACGCTTTTTCTGGCATGTACTGCGCTTGCCGATCACCTTTTTTGCCCAGCGCTTCGGCGGTGAAATCGGCTACCGCGTGGAAATCAATGACCGCATCGCGCGGATTGCCTCGGAAGAATTAGCGACCACGCTGCTCAATATCGTCCTCATTGTGTTTTATGCAGTGCTGATGCTGCAATACAGCCTTCCATTAACATTGATCGGCATCGGTATCGCGCTGCTGAATTTATTGGCGCTGCGCTATGTCTCGCGGCGGCGGGTCGATACCAGTCAGCGATTTTTGCAGGAATACAGCAAGATGGTGGCAACCGCGATGAACGGTCTGCAAACCATCGAAACTTTAAAAGCAACCGGGGCAGAATCAGACTTCTTCGCGCAGTGGGCAGGTTACCAGGCCAAGACGCTCAACGCCCAGCAGGAACTCGGATTATATTCGCAGGTGCTGGCGGTTGTCCCGGTATTTTTGACCGCGCTGAATACGGCGGCGATTCTGGGCATCGGCGGGCTGCAAATCATGAGTGGGCAGCTTACACTCGGTTTGCTGGTAGCCTTCCAGAGCTTGATGGCGAGTTTTCTGGAACCAGTGAACGATCTGGTTAATCTCGGCGGCAAGTTGCAAGAAGTGAGCGCTGACCTCAATCGGCTGGACGATGTGCTGCGCTATAAGGCAGATGCACAGGTCGAAAATCAAGTCACGGAAACAGAAGCCGAAGAACCGGCGGAAGCTGAAACAAACGCGAATGATTTGGACGCTGTTTTGTTTAAAGAAAAACGCGCGGCGGGGAAAGCCAGGAGCGACGGCGGGGCAAAGCTCATCGGGAGCGTTGAACTGCGGCATATCACGTTTGGCTACAGCCCGCTGACACCGCCGCTCATTGAGGATTTCAATCTGGTATTGAAGCCGGGGGCGCGTGTAGCGCTGGTGGGTGGTTCCGGCAGTGGAAAATCGACTATTTCACGGCTGGTAGCGGGTTTATATCAGCCCTGGTCGGGCGAGATTTTATTTGATGGAAAAGCGCGTTCACAGACACCGCGCGAACTCATCACCAATTCGCTGGCGATGGTCGATCAGGACATATTCTTATTTGAGGGCACAGTGCGCGATAACCTGACACTCTGGGATCCCACATTGCCGGAAACGAGCATTATTCAGGCGGCGAAAGATGCCCACATCCATGATGATATTCTCGAACGTCCCGGCGGCTATGACCATCTCATTGAAGAAGGCGGACGCAACTTCAGCGGCGGGCAGCGGCAGCGCATGGAAATCGCGCGAGCGCTGGTGGGCAACCCCACAGTGATGATTATGGATGAGGCCATGAGCGCACTGGATACCGTGACCGAAAAAATTATTGATGACCATTTGCGGCGGCGAGGTTGTACCTGTCTGATTGTGGCGCACCGCCTCAGCACCATTCGCGATTGTGATGAAATTGTGGTGCTGGACAAAGGCAAAGTGGTGCAGCGCGGGACGCATGACGAGTTACGCGCCGTCGATGGTGTCTATAAACAGCTCGTGTTGGCCGACACGCCTGATGTTGAGGAGGCGGTGTCATGATGGACATGTCGCCTGTGGATTCCCAAATTTGGGATAAATTGGGATATAACGCCGAGCAATTGGTCACGATTGGCGGTAACAAGCCCTTTCTGCTGAATGACCCTAAAAAAGTGTGGATGGTGTATTCCGGCAAAGTCGATATTTTCGCGGTGCGTGTCGAAGGCGGGGAGGCAGTGGGTACACGGCGGCATCTGTTCCGCGTCGAGGCAGGAGATGCGATCCTCGGCATGGACTTGAAGCGCTATCGCCGCGAAATCGGTTTGCTGGCGGTGGGTTTATCCGGGACGCAGCTTCTGGCGGTAGAGCGAACCCGCTTACAGGAATTAGCCCATAATGGCGATGAGCAAATCGCTGCCCTCATCACGAATTGGGTCGCAGGGTTATCACGCGGCCTTTCCAAAAATCTGACTCTGCCGCGTCAATTTACGCTGTTGGAACCGGGCGGCGAAACGCGGCTAGAAGATAGTGCGGTTGCGCGTCCACGCAAAGGGATTTTATGGGTCAGTTCACAGCGCGGAATCGCCTGGTTTATGGGGCGCAATGATCTGCTGCTGATGGACGAAAATGATTTCCTGCCCGTTTCAGAATACACCTGGATGCAGTCGGCAGGGAAAAACACCCTGTATGCGCTCGATACTTCTGCTTTTTTCCAGCGCGAAAATGCCTGGGACAGTCTGGAAACTTTTCACCGCACAGCCCTCAGTCTGATTATCCGCACAGTAGAGCGGGAACGGCGCGTTGAGACCGAGCGGCTGAAAACGCGCGAGCAATTTGACCGTTCTTACGTGCGCAATGCCTTCGCCTATCTGGCATCGGCGTTGAAACCACAGGCAGGGACAGCACTCATCGCGGATTACGGCATTGAAGACCCGCTGCTGACAGCCTGCCGTCTGATCGGCGAAGTGATGGGTGTAAACTTCCGCCCCCGCCCCAACCCGATTGATGGCGAACCAGAAGCGCAAACACTGGATGGCATCACGGCAGCATCGCGCGTGCGTTCGCGGCAGGTAGCGCTGCGCGGCGATTGGTGGCTACACGATAACGGCCCACTATTGGCGTTTGTTGAAACTCCGGCACAGGATGGCGCAACATCCGGCAAAAACGGTAAAGCAGAAAGTCATCCTGTGGCGCTGCTACCGCTGTCGGCAAGCCAATATATGCTGCATGACCCGGTGAATTTGTCGCAGCAGGTCTTGACCGGGGAGGTCGCGGCGACACTCGCGCCATTCGCCTACAGCTTTTACCGTCCCTTCCCTGACCACACACTGCACCCCTGGGATGTAATACGCTTCGGCTTGGAAGACTCCCGGCGCGATTTGCTGATGGTCGTTCTGATGGGCTTGGCAGGTGGTTTACTGGCGATGGTGCCGCCGCTGGCAATTGGCATCATTTTCGACAGTGTGATCCCGAACGGCAGTGGTTCACTGCTGCTTCTGTTAGCGCTGGTACTGGTGGCATGTGCCATCGCGGCAGCGCTCTTTCAGATTACACGCGGCATCGCGATTTTACGGCTGGAAAGCAAGCTGGATTCAGTTGTGCAGTCGGCGGTATGGGATCGTCTGCTGAAGCTGCCTGTGCCGTTCTTCCGCGATTATACGGCGGGTGATTTGAGCAATCGTGCGCTGGGATTTGGCGAAATCCGCCGGACGATTTCCGGTACAGTGCTGCTCTCGATTCTGACGGGGATATTCTCAATCTTCAATTTCGTACTGCTGTTTTTCATTGACGGAAATCTGGCAGTGCTGGCAACCGGACTGGTATTTGTCGCGGCGCTGGCAACCACCATCGCAGGCATTATACAGACCCGCCATCAACGCGAATTGACGGATTTACAGGGGCGCATCTCCGGTCTGGTGCTGCAAATCGTCACCGGGATTTCCAAGCTGCGGGTAGCAGGCGTGGAAGGACGTGCTTTTGCTTATTGGGCGCGTGAGTTCGGTTCACAGCGGCGGCTCGCCTTCAAGGCGCGGCAGACGGCTAATACACTGACCGTATTCAATGTCGGCTATACGGTCATCGCCGCACTGGTGATTTTTGCGGCAG
Organism: Aggregatilineales bacterium; assembly: GCA_044226645.1. Taxonomy (GTDB): domain Bacteria; phylum Chloroflexota; class Anaerolineae; order Aggregatilineales; family Phototrophicaceae; genus CFX2. The sequence continues at coordinate 954 of JBGAGR010000185.1, read as the reverse complement.
CCGGATTCACTCCGGCGGATGCGCGCTTATCCACCGGACAGTTTGTGACCTTTTATGCCGCCTTCGGTCAATTCCTATTCGCGGCGCTGCAATTGAGCGGAGCGCTGATTGCGATTCTGCGCATCGTGCCGATTTACCGGGGGAACTTTCCGGCGAAATCGAAATTAATCACGTCAGCTTCCGCTATACCGAAAAAGGGCCGCTGGTACTGAATAATGTCTCACTGCACATTCAGCGCGGCGAGTTTGTGGCATTGGTAGGGCCATCCGGGTCAGGCAAATCAACCCTCCTGCGACTGCTGCTGGGCTTCGATCTGCCGGAAGCAGGTGCAGTTTTTTACGATGGGCAAAACGTTAACAGTCTGGACTTACGCGCGGTGCGCCGCCAATTGGGAGTCGTTCTGCAAAGCAGTCAACTGATTTCCGGCGACTTATACCAGAACATAGCAGGCGAATCGCGATTGACAGTGGAGCAGGCATGGGAAGCAGCCAAACAGGCGGGACTTGACGAGGATATCCGGCAGATGCCAATGGGGATGAATACCTTCCTTCCGGCAGGCGGGTCAACCCTTTCCGGTGGTCAGCGGCAGCGGCTGTTGATCGCGCGGGCGATTGCCCACAACCCGCGTATTTTGCTGTTTGACGAGGCCACCAGCGCCCTCGATAACCAGACGCAAGCCATTGTCAGCCGCAGTCTGGAAGCGCTCGACGCGACCCGGTTGGTGATTGCACACCGACTGAGTACAATCATCCGGGCAGATCGTATCATCGTATTTGACAGAGGCCAGATTATTCAGGAAGGCACATATGCCAGCCTGATGCAGCAGGAAAATGGATTGTTCGTGGAACTGGCGCGGCGGCAATTAGAGTAAGTGATTTACTGGGGTGGATTCTCAAATTCGTCAATCAAACGTCGTATTTCGTCAGCGCTAATATCTACCTGATCGGTTTTGGA
>JBGAGR010000184.1:0-16135 GCA_044226645.1 Aggregatilineales bacterium | reverse complement strand
GCTATCGAAGAACGCCTGAAAAACGCGCACTATGACGCGATTCACTTATTCGGTGGCATTCAGGTTTATGAATTTTTCCGGCGCATTAGGTGGTCGCTCTGCAATCATCACCCTTACGAGAGCTTCAGCCTGTATTTGCGGCGTATTGTCGAACAAGAGGGCGCTTCGTCCCCAGGGCGCTACGCACCGAAGCGCCTACCAATACGATTGGTCAATCGTCTCCAACTCGCCGATCGCCCGACATTTCGAGACATGGATGTTCACGCCCTACGCTCGAACGGTGGTCGTATCCGAACGTGACCGCGATGAACTCCTCTCGCTCAATCCCGCGCTCAAAATCGATGTGATTCCCAACGGTGTCGATACCTACGAATTTCGTCCACGTCCGGTCAAACGTATCCCGGCGCTGCTGTTCGTCGGCAATTACGAATATCCGCCCAATGTCGATGCTGCTTTGTATCTGGCGAGAGATATTTTCCCGCAGGTGCAGCAGCATATCCCTGCCGTGAAATTGTGGCTGGTGGGCAATGCGCCTCCGCCGGAATTGCAAGCGCTGGCGAGCAATACGGTTCGCGTGACCGGACGTGTTCCCGATGTGCGACCTTATCTGTCACGGGCAGGCGCGTTTGTCAGCCCCTTACGCTTGGGCGCAGGCATCAAAAATAAAGTCTTGGAAGCACTGGCGATGGGCTGTCCTGTCGTCGCTACCCCGCTCAGTGTGGATGGAATCGCTGTGCAGCACGAACAGGATGCGCTCATTGCGGACGATAATGCACTGGTTGAGTCGATCCTCCGCGTCCTGCAAGACAGCGATTTACAGGCGAAACTCTCCGCCAACGGACGCAGCCTGATTGAATCGCGCTACAGTTGGAATCATGTCGCCGAATCGTATCTGCGCTTATATCAGGAACATCACACATGACCGAATACACCATTGTTACACTGGCGGAACGCCCTGATTTAGTCGACGAAACCGATCATATGAATGGGGCTGCATGGCCTGAATTCATGCTTCATGATCCGGTTGCGGATAAACTGTTCGGGCGCTTATACGACACCTTCCCTGAATATCAATCCGTCATTCTGGATGATAACGGCAAAGTCATCGCCTGTGGCAATGCTATTCCGCTGACGTGGGATGGTACGCTGGAAGGTTTGCCCGAACGCGGCTGGGATGCAGCAATGGAACTCGGTGTCGCCAATTTCAAAAGCGGCATTGCGCCCAATACGTTATCAGCAATTCAGGCGGTTGTCTCGAAAGATCATCTCGGCGTAGGGCTGAGTCAGACGGTCATCCGAGCGATGCGCAGCCGCGCGCAAGAACATGGTTTACAAGCACTCATTGCCCCGGTTCGTCCCAACCTCAAACACCGTTATCCTCTGACTCCGATGGAACAGTATGTCCACTGGACACAACCTGATGGGACGATGTTTGACCCCTGGCTGCGGACTCACCAACGACTCGGCGCACAATTCATGCGTGTCTGTCCGCTCTCGTATTGGGACCAGAAATGCGCTTTTTGAAAGTGGACAGCGCCTGTCGCGGATTGGGAGACATGGACAGAAATGCGCTTCCCCGAAAGTGGACAGTACATCGTTCCCGGTGCGCTCGTCCCGGTGGAAATTGACCGCGAGAACGACACCGGGCGTTATGTTGAACCGAATGTCTGGATGAAACACAGCCTCTAGGTTTACGACGCGAAGATAGCCGCCATCTTATCGAGGCACTGTTCCATACCCATGCGCGACATGTCCATCATTTGACCGACAGACCAACCGTATTCCGTCACGGTTAATTCGGTCTTGTTCGCGCCTAGCGACTTGAAGGTGATGGAGTGGGGCTGATCCTTTGGAAAATCCGGCGGCATACCCACTGAAACAGGGTCGATCTTCTGACCATTCGCGTCCGCCAGATTATGGATGTATTCAATGCGTTCCAGCGGGACAATACGCTGATATGTCCATGTGCTGTAGAAGTCCTGATCGCCAAATTCCTTCGGCGGACGCATCGCCACCAGCGACACACCGCCCTCGCGGAAATCGAGTTTCGCCAGCGGACAGCTAAAATGTTCCGGCCCCCACCACTTCATCACATCGCTGGAGTCGCTCCACGCTTTCCAGACCCGCTCGACAGGGGCATCAAAAACACGGGTTATCACAAGGTCTTGTTTCACAGCTTTGTTTTCCATCATTCAGCCTCCTCACTTATTTATTCCATACTTGCATGATAGACCACCTTAAACCGACTGTCTTGTACAAAATGGCAATGGGGTTAATATCAATCCTGTCCGCATCGTCAATAATCGTAGGGGGCTGTATGACCGATGAAGAAGTGACTGCCGTTCACGATCAGGTAATGGCACTCATCCGCCAGCGTAAATGGATTCGCGCGGCAGAATTGGCGGACACGGTATCCGAACTGCCGAATGCTCACCCCTGGAATCCGACAGAGCGACATTGGGGACTGTGCCTGCGCCGCATCGCCAGCGCAAACCCGGACAGCTCGACTCAACAGCCCGGAATCGAACGTCTGCAAAGTAAAATCCAGCAGTTAGGCCATGCCGATGAAAAGCAGTGGTGGAAGCGCTGGAACTGATTCGCCGCCTGAACGGCAGCCGTTGGCCTGACTGCTGCCCCGCCGAGGGGGTCGGCGGCGGCGATCACGGGGAAATCACCGCAATCGGCGGCGGCTTCCCGGATTGCCGTATTGCCGAGGGGGTGGATGGTGGTAATTTCGGCAAAATTGCGTAACCCGATTCGGTTCAGCCCGGAAAAGACAATGGTATTGGGCATAAAAATCCAGTTTCTCTACGGTGTACAAGTACCCTGTTGTGCAGGGTACTTGAAGCGTAGCACAACTGGTCTGGAAAAGGGCTACTTTTTGGTAAACTTTTCGGTAGGTATTTTCTAACCCTAGAGGTACCTGGGAACTCAGGAAGGATTCAAGAGGATTTATCATGAAAGCCATACGTATACACCAGCAGGGCGACCCCGAAGTCATGAAGCTGGAAGACATACCTATTCCCGAACCGGGCGCGGGGACAGTCCGCCTCAAAATTGAGGCTGTCGGAGTCAACTTCATCGACATTTACCAGCGCATCGGGCAGTATAAAGTCAATCTGCCGCTGACACTCGGACAGGAAGCGGCGGGTGTGGTCGATGCAGTGGGCGAGGGAGTGGCTGATGTAAAGGTCGGGGATAGAGCGGCCTATTCTTCGGTCATGGGTGCATATGCCGAATATGCCATCGTCCCGACTGAAAAACTGGTTCCCCTTCCCGCCAAAGTCGAGTCTCGCGATGCCGCCGCCGTCATGCTACAGGGCATGACCGCTCACTACCTCAGCACCGATACGTTTCCCATTCAGGCCGGACAAACCGCCTTGATTCATGCGGCGGCAGGCGGCACAGGTGCGCTGCTGGTACAGATGGCAAAGCTGCGCGGCGCGCATGTCATCGCCACCGTCTCGACAGATGCCAAAGCCGCCATCGCCAGAGAATCAGGCGCGGATGAGGTGCTGTTTTACGATGGATTTGAAGCGAAAGTGAAGGAATTGACCGCAGGTCGCGGCGTGGATGTGGTCTATGATTCCGTCGGCAAAGATACCTTTGACAGCAGCCTGAACTGCCTGCGTCCGCGCGGTTATATGGTGCTGTTCGGCGCATCCAGCGGCGCGGTTCCCCCCTTTGATCCGATCATTCTGAATCAGAAAGGATCACTGTATCTCACTCGCCCCACGCTCGGACATTACATCGCCACGCGCGAGGAAGTGCTGCGTAGAGCAGGCGATGTCTTGGGCCTGATTGCTGATGGAAAACTCACGGTGCGGATTGACCGCAGCTATCCATTAGGCGAAGCGGCTGAAGCTCACCGCGCTCTTGCCAGCCGCGCCACGATGGGCAAAGTGCTGCTCATTCCCTGATCGCTTTTCTACATACAGGCAGGCGCGAGTAAAAGGTCTGCCTGTTATGCCCCATAAAAACCCCTTATAACCACCTGTCACGATTATTTTCCTGTGATCTGTCCCCCAATTTGTGGGGGATACACCCCTTAAAATGACTCCTACAATGGAAAGGTTGTTATGTTGGGTAGGCGTTGAAAGTGTGCTGAAAATGATGCGCCCCAATCCATTTTTACTGCTGATCGGCGTGCTGGATTTTTCCGTCAGCGATCTTTACGCGAATCGTGAGGGCCGGCTCACGTCTCAGCAGCGTATTCAACTGGAACGCCAACGGATGCGGGATATGGAAATTCTGGGAGCCGTGCTGCTGGTGCTGATTGTGCTGGGCATCGCGCTTGAACTACGCCTGATGGTCATCGTTTTCGGCGCTGCCAGCATGATTACCATCATGGTCGGAGTCTGGATTCGCTTTGACGAGGATTTGAACGGAACCGTTCAGATGGTGAGCGGGCGGCTGCGCTTCAAAGGCGCGATAGGACTGCCGCTGCGTCCCTACTATCACCTGCTGATTGACAGCGAGGATTTTCTGGTATCTCACCAGGTGAAGCAGGCCTTTGATACCGATCTGCGCTACCGGCTGTATTACACACCCGGTTCGCATACCATTTTATCGGCGGAACTTGCGGCTTAAGAGCCGCCTGCTTTCCAACTGCGGAAAACCGAGAGCAGGTCTTTACGCGCTTTGCCGACAACTTCATCTTCGGTCAGTTTTCCCGTCAGACGGATGGTGGTCTGCATCTGCTGCATATAGCCCTGACAGCCTTTACAGCTTGCCAGATGCTCCTCAAAACGGGCACGTTCGTCGGGCGGAAGACTGTCTTCCAGATAGCTTGTGATGAGTTCAACCAGTTCTTTACAGTTCATAATTTGATACCGTTAAAATGCGAGATAGGATTCCAACGCCTGCCGCACACGGGATCGTGCGCGATGCAGAAGGACTCGTTGGTTAGACTCTGTTAATGACAATATGTTACAAACCTCTGTCGAGCTGAAACCTTCTACATCCCGCAGGCGAATAACCTCGCGCTGACTCGCCGGAAGTCCTTCAATCGCCTGCATGATACAGGCCAGTGTTTCCTTCGATAGCAGCCGTGCTTCGGGTACATTTTCCCATTTGGCAGGCATGGATTCGTCCCACCATTGATTAGGCCACTGCGGGTCGCTGCCAGGACGAAAGCGCTGCGCGGGTACGGTTGGCTCGTCATCCCGTTCCTCGGAAAAATTGATGGCCGCACGCCGTCCATCGCGTTCAGCGCGTGTTTTGGCACGGTTGCTCAATATGGTGAAAATCCAGGTCTTGAGCGCCGAACGTCCCTCGAAGCGGTCTACGCCTTTGAGCACTGCAATCCAGGTTTCCTGTACCACCTCCTCGGCTGCGGCTTCATCCATCACATACAGCATGGCGATGCGTACCATCGACTCATAATAGCGCTCGACGACCTGTGCGAAAGCATCTTCATCGCCAGCTCGCAGCGCTTCCAGCAGCCGAACATCGGCTTCCGCTGAAGTGCTGTTTTCTAGCTGCCCACCAGGGGGCTTATCATCGGTCACACTGTTTTCCTGTCCGGTTAAACTCAATAATACCCACTAGATTAACCAATCGTCCGTCAGCGTGTCAACGTAGAACACATTTTTATAAGCTTGAAACGTAATCAGGAATAATGTCCTAAATAAATCGGGATGCAAATAAATTTTTTTGGCGTATAATTCACCTCAAACGTCTATAATAATGTGCATCGTCACAATTTACGGATTATGAGTAATAACGGCAAGATACTGATTGTTGATGACCACCAGATCAACCTGGATTTGATCTGTGCTTCCCTGGCTGGCTTTGGCTACAGTCTCGATACGGCGATCAACGGACGCACCGCGCTCGAAAAGGTCAAGACCAATCCTCCTGATCTCATTCTGCTCGATATGAACATGCCTGTTATGAGCGGTTATGATGTCATGATCGCGCTTAAAGCAGACCCGGAAACAGAAGATATTCCCATCATTTTCGTCAGCGCAGTCGATGATTTGCAGACTAAAGTCAACAGCTTCAAGGGTGGCGCTGTCGATTACATCACCAAGCCTTTCCGTCAGGGTGAGCTTCAGGCACGCATCAATATTCAGATATCCCTGCGGCGCAAACAGCAGGAAATCGAACAGCTAAAACATCTGGAATTATCGGCTCTGCGCCGGGTCAGCGAACTGAAGGACGATATGATCCGCATGGTGTCGCACGACATCAAAAGTCCACTCGGCAACATCTTAAGCTGTGCCCGCTTGCTCGAAACCTACGACGAAAGTTATCTCCAGTCCAACCCGGAAGTTGCCGAACTGATTGGCCTGATTGAGCGTTCCGCCCTGAAAATTCTGGGTGTGGTCGGTGAAGTGCTGGATACCGCTCCGGTGCAGGATGCGGCAGATTTGCAGCGCGAACCCGTGCCGCTGGCACCCTATCTGCAAAAACAGGTTGATGAACTGCAATTCAGCGCTAAGGAAAATAATCTCGAACTGCGTTATACGCCGCCGCCTGAGAACATCAAGGCCATGCTCGCGCCGGAGCGTTTCAGCCATGTCATCCATAACTTAATCACCAACGCCATCAAATACACGCCCGAAGGTGGACAGGTGGATGTCTCTGTTCAGCCACTCGCGACAGAAGTCCGCATTCAGGTGCGCGATACCGGCCTCGGTATTCCGGCTTCCGATCTGCCCTACCTCTTCGAAAAATTCTACCGTGTGCAGAATGTCGAACATCAGAAGCGTACTGGTTCGGGTCTGGGGTTAGCCATTGTCAAGAGCATCGTTGAGCAGCACGGCGGGAAAGTCTCGGTGGAAAGCCACCCCGGCAAAGGCAGCGTTTTCACCATATCCCTGCCGCAGCCCAAGGCGGAGATGCAATCCTTAGCCGCAGGCGCATAAGACACTCGCCCCGATCAACCCCAATAAAATTGAATACCATACCTACAAGCTATGCGGCGGTGCATATGTTATAATCGCCGCAATAGAATTACTGGTAGATACTCATGACACCCATTACTTCTCAGCAAGCCCAGGCCGAAATCGGCAAAGCAAAGCCACCGAGTTTATGGACTCGTGCCTGGACACTGGAACCCTATCGGGAAGCAAAAAAAAACTGGAAAACAGTCCCCCAGGCGCGGGTTATCATCCTGCTTTATCTGGCGCGTTTCTGGTTCTTCATCTGGTCGGGATGGGCGATCTTAGGTTACGCGCTCGGCGTTGATGCGCGTCTCTGGCTTCTGGCGATGCTTCTGGCGGGTATCATCACCACCGTCGGTCTGTTTATCTTCAAAGGGACTCGCCCGGGATTTGCCTTCCTCTCACTGGCGGCAATCTGGCTGATTCTGGTAGCGATTTCCTGCTTTACGTCGGGTTCCTGGCTGGTCATCTGGGGCATTGGCAGTTTACTGCTCCTGGGCATATTTGCAGGCTCCCTCTTTCTCCCCTTCTGGACACTGGAAGTCGGTCAGAATGATGTATATATCACGGAAGATAAAACCTATCACAATGAAGGCTTCATGCTCAAAAGCCGCAGCGGGCCAACCATTGATGCCCAACTGCGCGATAAGCTGATCGATGCGGGTGTGCCTCCCGATTCGCTCAATAGATTTCTGAAATTCGGCGCTCCCCGCTTCATGGAGGCAGAACTCAAGGAAAAACTCAAAGCAGGATCGGAACCTCTGTTTAACCAGTTATGGGCGCAGGTGGATGACCCCAAACACCGCGCAATCAATATCATTCATGTCGCGGCAATGGATCGAGTGTGGCTGCTCTGGGATAAAGGCCGGAAAATGACCGTCAACATCCGTCTGGATCAGGTCATTACGGAAGGTGGAAGCCCGGTCAATATCCAGCTTCAATTCGATTTTGCCTTTGACCCGGAAACGATTCGCGCACCCGAATTCCGCCTGCTGCTGAACAAATGGAAGTCAATGGATGACCTGGAGACGGTGCTCAAAGGCGCTATGGAAGGGGCAGCGCGCAAGGAAGTGAAGCTGCATTTCGTCAACATACCCTTGGATTCCGCCCTGACAAAAGGGAGTATCGAACGTTTTCGCGAAGTCTTAGCTGCCAAGTTTTCCTGGTCGAAGGATCAGCTCGGCATCGTGGTCAGAGCTGACAATATCCAATGCACGCCCTTGATTCATGAGACGGTTCAGGAAGCTGAAACCAAGATGATTGCCGCACGGGCACAGGCGCAGGCCGATCTGGCGCGTATGAAAGAGCTGCTCAACCATGTCATTTTAGGAGGTGTCCCTCCCAAGCTGCTGGCAGGCCTGATGATGATGGATCAGGGAGTCGATACGATGTCGCTTACCCATCGGGGGGATGATATGCTCAACCTGCCCGATGCTGATGACACTCAACGATTTCTTTTCTACAAGAATAAATATGGTTTTCCGCCAACACCGCCCAGCGATGCTTTGCCGGCATCCGTCTCGCCAAAGCCTGCGCCGGAACCGCCGCCGCAGTCACCCGAACCGCCGCATAAACCGGATTATCCAACACCGGGCAATCGTCGCGGTGTGAATATCAAAAAACTGCTCGCCAGGCGGGATACCGATGGCGTGTTTCGCCCCGACTCAGACGGCAACTGAGTGCATTTCAATCGCGGCATCATCCGTAGAGGGGATGCAGGGCAGCCGTATCTGAAAGACTGTTCCCTGCTGCGGCTGCGACTCAACCTGAATGCTGCCCTTGTGTGCTTTGACGATGCGCTGCGCAATCGAAAGTCCTAAACCAACGCCTGCGTCCTGTGGGCGATAGTCTTCACCCCGGTAGAAGCGCTCGAAGACATGCGGTAAGTCTTCCCCGGCGATTCCCGCGCCCGTGTCGCGCACTTCAATCAGCACCATATGATGCTCTAAACTGCTGGACACCGTAATGCTGCCGCCCTGTGGTGTGTACTTGATAGCATTATCGACCAGATTGAGCAGCGCGATTTCCAGACGGGCTTCATCCATCATAATCATGGGCACAGGCGTTTTTTCAACGTAACTCAACTGCTGTTCTTTCATGCGGGCGGATGGTTGGCAGGATGCCACCAGACGGCTCAACAGCGCATTCACATCTCTTTTGTGGAAATCAAATTCATTGGTGGTCAGCCGATCCAGTTTGGACATGGTGAGCATGTCCTGAATGCGTCCTTGAAGCCGTTTCACCTGACCTTCAATCTTCTGGTAATGCTCATGCTGCTTTTCCGGTGACGGCACTTTTTGTACCAGATACAGACTGTTGCGGATGACTGTCAGAGGTGTCATCAGGTCATGGGTCGTATCTTCGATGAATTTTTGCAGCAGCAGCACTCGTTCGCGTTCCACTGCCAGTTCGAGCCGCCGCGCGTCCGACAATTTGCGCTCAGTCACATCAAAAGCATTGACCGCCACGCCCACGCCAACTGGCACGACCTGATATTCAAAGCGGCGCTCAGAAGTCAATTCCGCTTCAGTGCGGATTGATTTTTGCGTTTCAATCGCGCGGCGGTAATCCTCCATAATCCGGTCATGATGCAGGGCGGACAATACCCGGCTGGCAGGTTTACCAATCAGTTCCTCGCGTGAGTGTCCGCTGTAAGCTGTGACCTGTGGGTTCGCGTCCAGCACTTCAAAATCAATAATCTCGCCCTCGGCATTCCGCTGCGGAGCCAGCAGATAAAACATATCGAGACTGCCATCAATCGCCGCGCGGAAACGGGATTCACTCTCCGCCAGTTCAGCACTGCGTTGTTCCAGCCAGTTTTGTGACCGGCGCAGCATGAAATTATTGATTCCCAGGATGGTGGCCGCCGATGCCAGCAGCAGAATGACCAGCGGCAGATCGTTCCAGTCTCCCGGCAGCAGTGCCGCCACCAGCAGCACCATCGCTATGCTTCCGAGTGTGATATAAACGAGCCGCCGCAGTGGACGAAACAAACTGGTGAGATAAATCGGCAGCAGCAGCAGTACCGCCATGTTGATACCCGGATAGACTATCAGCAGCAGCAGGCTGAACGTGAACGGCTGTATCACAATCAGCCGAATCCCGACTTCAAAATGTGCCGTTCGGCTCAGAATATACAGCGTCAGGGAAGAACACCAGCCCACAAAAAGTAACCCGGCATGAGCACCCAGCGTAGGTGTAGACATCAGTATGAGCGCCAGGAAAAGGCCAATCATACTCAGGACGAGTGTAATGCCAGCCAGAAAACGGGCGCGTTCCCGCTGACTTTTATCTTTTATGCTGGGGTGAGGCTCTATCAGGAAGCGTTGGAGCTGCTTCTGTAGAGCGGGATAGTGTAAGGCTTGCATCCAACCGTCCTCATGAAATCCTGATCGCCTTAATAACCAATTTTTGTGCTTTGGGAATAACCGCGATTCTATAACTGCCCCTATTACAAAGATTAGACGATATTACGCAGTGGTGGTAGGGGTATTACATGGCACAGCACCCCTACATAAGTCCCGGTTATGAATGTCGTAAATACCCGACCATGCAGTGTTATCCATAGACGCTTACGAACTGCGGTTGTTACGCATCATTTCCTTATAGACATAACCACCCAGTACGGGCATGGTCAGTGTCGGTTGACCATTTACCCCCGCTGTCACCAGATGCTTGCTGCTCAGGTCTTTCCAGGTATCTTCTTTCATCGAAACGGGCTGGTCACTTACAATCTGGCGCAGAAAATCCTGTTCGGCAGGCGAGAGGCTGTTAAACATCACCTCACATTCCTGCAAGACACCCCGATCTGTCAGCAGATGATCGAAAAGCTGCTCGAACGAATAGCCCATACCATCAACCTGAGAAAACGGCGTGATCGTGCGACTCAACAGTCCTGCATGTTTGCCTGTGAAATTCATCAGCAAATCTGCGTCATTTAGTTCAATACCAAAACGTATCTTCAACTGCTTAATCATAAGCCTGGCGGTTTCGTCATCCAGTAAATTAATGTAGTGTGTTGACCCATGAAAAAGTTCAATAAAACCTTCCAGAACACCATGATCTTCTGGACTTTTTGCTCGTTGTTTCATTAATTCACCTAAAGGCGCACGGCTGGAGGTGACAAATGATACATAGTCCTTAAATTCATCCCGCAATCCACGCATGGATTGAAAAAACTCAGGCGGTAGATGGAGAAATCCTTCGATCTCATCAAATAGAAAGACAATCCGCCAGGGGCCATCCATCTGGAGCACTTCATATACGGATTCTTCCAGATGGCGAATCCCCGATTGTGAGAGAAGCGGGTGTGTATCAAAGAGATTAATGTAGTAAGCCTCGACTTTTGCGATGATGTCCCCAGTATGAGTGGCAGACCTGGCGAGCAGACCATTGGTAAATTTGTCAGATTCCAAATCTGCCAGACTCCGACGCAAACGGTTTAACAGTATCTCATAACCCGGCCATGCGGCTCCTGCCTGCTCGATTGCGTTTTGTTCCAGATGGATCATTTTGTGTGGATCAATCAAAACCGTAAGGGTAGTCGGTGCTTGAGCCTGCAAACATCTGAATTTTACAAATCGGGTCGTCAAGGCTTGCATCAGGTTACTTTTCCCGACACTACCCATCCCTACTAATGAACAGGATTGTCCCGCTTTTATTTTATTGAAAACCCAATCTGCATCGCGCCGTCGGAAATAATCCGGGTATCGTTCTTCAAGACGGCTACTGTCTATTGACATACCTAAAATTCCTTACCATAAACAAGGGATAGTCAGGGGGAATTGTAACTTTTCTATCTTAAAATCGGTAATTTAATACGCACTAATTATAATCGTCTATGTATTTATTGATCTCTCTAAAATTTGCTTCGTTCAGGTTTCTGAATTTTTCCTGTCGCGACATCTTCTTATCCGTTTCCTGAACATCCGACCATTCAAGTATGTCAGCGGGTAGCGGCGGCAGGTTTCCCCGAATGACTGCTATGTAAAGGCTTGGTATATTTTTGCACCGAGCCTCATAAACCCGATGCAATCCGTCTATAATCACATGATTATTATTGTGGACTTCAATTACGGGTGGGGGCAGTAAGCGCTTATCACCCGTATCACTCTTTAACCAAACCCCATTAAACAAGGTAATGCCTTTGTCTTTAAATGTTTGTACAAGATCACGAACTTCTGTTAATCGATAGGTACGAACAAATAAACAAAGGGGTTTTAACAAGTCCAGTCCAACCTGTTCAAAATGGATGGTGACATCATGAGAATAATGGGGCAGCTTACTGATTGAGCCTCGTATAATATTCTCGTCCACTGGCCCCTCTATATTCGGGCTGCTGTTCATTTATGGGTAGCTTTCTAGCTGAGGGCTGTCCCAGATTGTCTCAAAAAGACGGGCGATAGCAACAGTATGTCTGGGATAACTAGTTGCTCTATAAACATGTGCTGTATAGAGGAATTCTCTTTCACCAATCGTGAATCCCGTTCGTTTATAATTGGCTGTATGCTGTGAGCGCCGTTTTTTCTCAGTGAGAACGATAGTGCAATTACCAACTTCTTTCGGATCGACAATAAATCCGCGAAGTTTCGGATCACTGGTATCGGAGTTAAACAGCTTAATTTTAACTCCAGGAATATTGAGCATATCGATGTTTTCCCATTTTTTCCGCTCGTGGCTTTCAGGGCGGGCGCAGCAAATCTGAACCTGAACACCTTTTTTGCAGATATTCGTTATCGCTGGCATGTGGATGTCAGCCCAGGACATATCCCCCGCAAAAATGTGAATGGACTTGCTAACGTTTGTAAGATGAAAACGCCAAAGCGCATCAATCTGAATTTTTCGATAAAAGACTTCCTCTTCCTCACCCGGCTCCCCAAGCAGCTCCTGAACGCGATCCAGCAGGATTTCTTCAAGCTGTGCTGTCAAATCATCCATATCGGAATAATCTATTCTCTCAAGACCTTGAAGATCAGAGGGCGGCTGATAGGGTGTTTTGGCTAACAAAACATATCGACGCTGCATCCCTATAGCTATACCGAGTTCAAAGAATACATTGACCTTCTGCAAATCGGTAATTTCAAATATGCACAGTGCCGATTCGCGGATGGATCGTTGAACTTTGTCAAAAATGGTTTGGGGAACATTGCTTTTGGGGTTGTTGAGAAAATCGGGAATCCATAGAAAACGTTTGCCGTCCCCTGACTGCTGGTTATTAACGCGGTCACAAGCCGTATTGATGGCTTCTCGGAGTGCTTTGGTATAGTCAGCTTTAAATGGATGACCAACAAATATAGGCAGTAGGTAGTCGTAGTTATTATCGACCATGAGAATCGACACATCTTTCAATATGACAATGTGATATTAAACAGCGAAGTTTTTATTCTAACCACTTCTATTGCTGCGCGCCATTTCCGTGTAAACATAATCACCCAACACAGATGATACCTGTGTTGGGCACCCATTTTTACATTTTGAACCTAACCTGATATGCCAACCCTCAACATTGGGTTTTGTTTCCACACGAATGCTATCCATGTGCCCCTGGAGTCATCGGTTCGGTGAAGTAGTCGCTGCCCTGTCCTTCGGCAGTCCAGCCTTCCACAGCGCCGAAACGGACACGCCACCAGGCGATCCCTGCCGCGTCGCAAACTGGCCCTTCCAGCACATCGAACACTGCCCCGGCAGGCATCTGTCCCAGAATCGTGCTGCTCAGACCGGGCTGATTGCGGATGCGATTCGATATACCCGGCGTGACCCGTCCCTGCTGTCCAACGACTAAGCGCGAAGGCATGAATCCGGTACACTGTGGCGCGGGCGTAGCGGCTGACCCAGGGCCAATCCCCGGAGGCAGCAGTCCAAATAATCCCGTCACACGCGCCGGATTCGTCCCCATCTGTGGATTGCTCACCACAATCGGTCTATCCTGTCCACCATATCCGCCGACTAAAGTTGTCGTATCTGTGTCAGCGTTGTAGCTGTAAAACTCATAACTGCCTTCTTCATTCCCGGCTTCGAACAGCCACCCCGTAGGCGTTCCCGCGATGAAATACGTGCCCAACTGGTGCGGCATTTCCCGGCGCGATCCATCCCGGCTGACCAGTACCCAGTGTTGGTCGCTTGGCGCAACCACCAGCACCGCCTGCCCTCCCTGTACCCAGTAGGCTTTGCCCACATTCAGGATATTGGAGTCGGAGAAAATGATCCCGGCGGTAGGGTCGTTTGGCGAACCGCTGGGCGAATAGCGCACGACATTCGGCGGTGGGAATGGGCCATCGGTTGGCTCGCCGGGATAATTGTCGTTTCGTTCTACCCATACCATCTCGCCTGTTGCGGCTAATGTATCGCCAAAGCCGTTGAAGAATTTGCCGCTGTATTCCTGGGTCGTATTCGCCAGCGGATTCCAGAGTGCATACTCGCCCTGAAAAACCCCTTCACAGGCATAGCAGTTGGGGAAGAATTCAATACCGTTCGCTCCCCATGCTCCCATTTTCGCCCAGGCACCCCCGCTGAAGCGCGTCATCCCTGCTGTGACCGCTGCCATGCTGATGTTATAGACAGTAGAATCCTCGTTTGGCGATGTGACATCAACGACAGCAATACCACCGTGCTGCTCTCCATTTTCAACATCACTGCCGACATAGGAATAGGCCAGCAAATGACTCGATGGGTCAAAATTTCCCAGATCAACCGCCAGCAGGAAATTGATGGGCGGAGGGAAGAGAAAACAGCAGACATTATTGTGCAAATCCGCTACAAAAATGGGCGACGCTACGCCGGTATTCTGATCCCACATGGTCACCGCCAGATAACGACCATCGGGTGAGAGCCGTGCATTATTGGCTTTGAAAGAACTGCTCGCAGCGGGGAAATGCAAAATGTCCCCAATTTGCTGGTTTGTGGTGGGAGTCACATTCAACACATACCCCGATGGCATGGACATATCCATAAAAAGGGTCATCGTCCAGTTATCATCCTGTGCCTGAACGGAAAGGGGTATCAAAACAGCGAAAAGGAATAGTAGAGGAAGG
The DNA here is from genome assembly GCA_044226645.1 of Aggregatilineales bacterium. Taxonomy (GTDB): domain Bacteria; phylum Chloroflexota; class Anaerolineae; order Aggregatilineales; family Phototrophicaceae; genus CFX2. The sequence goes on along the minus strand of JBGAGR010000184.1, from coordinate 1,215 downwards.
AGGCGTTTCATCATTACAGCACGGCAGCCTTTCATAGGTGGAAAGCAGATTTTCTATCATAGTAGACTACCTCGCTCAAAATGGTCAAATATATCCCCCACAAATCAGGCAATTGAGCAGCTTAAGACCATGTTACAATCGCTTTAAAGGAGTTTTCAATGACAGTGGTCGAAAAGCGTGACAAGCAGCGTGCCCGTCAAACCGTCGGACTGCTGCCCTATTTATTCCCCTCGATGGCTGCCTCCAGTTTTGATCTGGAAGCGCCTTACCGTTTGGAAGACACCCACGAACGCCTGAGCAAAATGACACAGGTGCGCCGCCCTGTTCCCTATGATGAGGGAGTCGCCGGCAGTCTACTGGGGATGTTCGCGTCACGCGGCAGTAAAGCCTTTATGCCGGATCGCCCAACGACAACCCTGATTTCACCCATTGAAATTCAATCTGTCCTCCTGGATGACGACACTTACCGCTATGAAATTGTGCTGAACGAACGGCGTTTTCGCGTTGTGGTGCGAGGTTACATCAAACGCTGGGAGGAATGGACAACGGTCGTGAACGGCAAAGTACGCTTCGATCTGCACTACATGAGTCTGCTGCTGAAAAGTGTCCTCTATACGCTTGGAGTAGGCGCGCTGACTTTCGGCATCTGGTTCAGCGGCTGGTATCTCGGCTTTTATGTCCGCCTGCCGGATGCCGTCTACCAGTTATTTAACACCCTCGCCCAGCCCGACACCGTGAAAATCCTCGCGATTCCGGTCTGGCTGCTGGTACTGGCGGCGATCTGGTTCAATGATGTTGTACTCCGCGCTCACACCAGCCGTAATCAACTCATGCTGCGTATCGAGGATATGCTCTTCCTGCCCTACGTGGGGAACTCTTAGTTCAGGGGATCGCTGAACAGGTCTTTTAGCGGAAGGGTAAATCCGGGGAGTACATCGCAGCCGTCCAGCGTTTCATTGTCCAGCAGAATTTGTTCATCATCTGGGGTGAGAACAATAACCAACCGCTTGGCAGGGTCAACCAGCCACACCAATCGTGTTCCATTCGCCATATAATAATCCGCTTTTTCGCGCAGTTCTTTCAGCGAATCATCAGGCGACTTGATTTCTACCGCCAGATCAGGCATCTGGGGGACACTGCCTTCGGTTACACGGGGACGCTGACCAGCGATGAAAGAAATATCGGGCAAACGGCTGTTTCGCTTGTCGGCAGGCA
>JBGAGR010000183.1:0-16430 GCA_044226645.1 Aggregatilineales bacterium | reverse complement strand
CGTTCCTTAACGGTTGCCAATTCTTCCGCCTGTTCAGCATATTCAGTCAGTTTCCGGTTGATTTCATCCAGCAGTGACCGTGCCCGTTCTTCGCTCACAATCAGGTGTCCCAATAGCAATACCGCGCCGTTAGTAAAAACGACCACGATGGACGGCGTAACGATCCTCGCCAGCGGCAGGTACAAGGCCGATATTACCACCATCGTTAACACAGTGGAGGCGTGAACCGCGCCCCTCGACCACCAACCCAACACACAGCATTGCAGCAGCAGGCCAATAACAATATTGCCGATGCCTGCCCCATTGCGGGTATCGGCATTTTCTAACCAGAACATCGCGGCGAACAGCAGGATTTGAATGACAAAATAGCCGCGTATCCATAACAATTCCCCACGCCGTAAACAATAGCGCCAGCCGATGGTTCCCAGCAGACTATAAAGCCCGATCCCCATCACCATCAACGTTGTGGCCTGCGGCGTACCGATAGACTGCATCCGCTGTACGACACTGATGCTAAACCCTAAGGTCAGCGTCAAAAAAATGAGTGTGCCCGGAATGCCGTACAGCCGTTTGGAAAAGGTGAATCCACTGCTCATGCCACCCTCCGCCTCTTGTCCTGTTTAAAGTGTAGTCTCTACCTGACTGCTTCGCTACTTACTGTATAACACCCACCATGACCGCGCATGTGCCGGAAGTCATGGGTGCGGGTCATGACTTGCTGTGACAACATCGGCTGTCCGGTCATGCCAAGATGTGACTCCCATTCGTGACCTGCGCCAGATCAATTGAACCAGCCAGCCATGCTACTGTGAGCATATCGCAAATGAGGGTGGGGTTGGAGGAGACAAATATGAGTACAACAGCGGTTATGGGGAACAATGAGCAGGCAGCAGGCAAACACGGCTGCTTATTCTATATCAAGCGTGGACTACTGGTGCTGGTGATTTTACTGGTCGGGCTACCTCTCACCGGGATGGTTTATGAAACAGTTATGGCTGCTGGCGATGCCGAGCGCTACCCCGCCCCCGGTCAGATCGTTGATGTCGATGGGCACAAAATGCACATCCAGTGTGTTGGCGAAGGCAGCCCGACAGTGGTACTGGAAAGCGGCTCGAACAGCTACTCAGTCGATTGGTATCTGTCACAGCCGGGCATCGCTGAATATACCCGCGTTTGCTCGTATGATCGCCCTGGATACGCCTGGAGCGAACCGGGGCCGGAGCCGCGCAGTCCACAGCAAATCGCGCATGACCTGCATACGCTGCTGGTGAACGCAGGCATCGAAGGGCCATATGTGCTTGTCGGGCAGTCGAACGGCGGGAAATATGTGCGCATGTTCGCCATAGAATTCCCACAGGATGTAGCTGGCATGGTGCTGGTCGATGCCCGTCATGAAAGTCTGGAGCCGGTACGCACACCCGAAGAAAACGAGAAAGACCGGGAAGCCTATAAAGCCTCGCTCGGTCTGTATACGACGCTGCGCCAGATTGGTGTTGCCCGTGCCTTCGGAGCGGCGTTAGTTGCCTCGCTCAATCCTGCTTATGCGGAACTTCCGGCAGATATTCGTGAAGAGATTGCGATCTTCGCGGGACGGCAGAATACGCTGGATGTCATGGTTACGGAAGGGCAGTGGGGCATGGCTAATGATGCGGAATTGAGCGCGAACAGCCTGCCAAACGGTACACCACTGCTCGTTCTGACCGCCAGCACATCGCTTGACTATGAGCCACGCTGGTTGGGCGCACAGCAAAAACTGGCGGCGCTCTCCAGCAACAGCCGCATGATTATCGTCGACGACGCGGATCACATGATCCAGCTTGACCAGCCGCAGGTCGTCGTAGACGGTATCCGAGAAGTCGTCGAAGCAGTGCGCACAGGTCAATCTCTGGCGCAGTAGGAGGAAATAATGAAGACGATGACAATTTCGAGAGAAACGACGACAGCCCAATCCGTGATAGGCAAACGCGGTTGCTTCTTCTATATCAAACGTGGATTGCTGGCAGTAGTTTTGCTACCGCTGATTTTGATCGCAGGCGGATTCGCCTACGAGACGGTGATGCAAACGGGCGATGCCCAACGCTATCCCCCACCTGGGCAGTTGGTCAAGGTTGACGGTTATACCATGCATATTCTCTGCGTGGGAGAAGGCAGCCCGACGGTCATTCTGGAAAGCGGCGCAGGTGCATTTTCGCTCCAGAATATCGCCCGACAGGAGTCCCTGCGCAAGGATACCCGTGTCTGTGTCTATGATCGAGCGGGTATGGGATGGAGTGAAGCACGTCCCGAAACACGAACCGCCTGGGAAATCGCGCGCGAACTTCACACGCTGCTGGCGAGTGCCCATATTGATCCGCCTTACGTCATGGTCGGGCCATCCAACGGCGGCTTGTACGTACGGGCATATGCGGCGGATTATCCCGATGAGGCAGCAGGGTTAGTGCTGCTCGACCCAACTTCCGAACAATCGCTGGCGGAAACCAAGGGTCTGCCGCTGGGATTATGGACATTCATGGGACGTGTCGGGTTTTTCCGGCTGTTTTCGGGGTCGCTCTGCAATGGTTGTACGCCGGAAAACAGCGCGATGGTCGGCGCGAAGGATGGGTACGCCGTGACATGGCAAACCTACGACGCGGAGTGGAAAGCGCTCCAATCACCCGACGAAATCGCGAAGCTGATCGAGCGGATGGGACAGGCAGGTGCATTAGGCGATACCCCGTTGATCGTGATTGCAGCGAACCAGAGTGGTCTTCCGTTGGACGAAGCTGACCCGACTTATCGCGCAGGTATCGAAGCGGAAAAACAGGCAACCGTGATTCTCTCAACGAATACGCGCTACACCATCGTCATGAGCGATCACGGCCTGAGCGACCAGAATGCCCTGATTCTACAGTCTATCCGTGATGTCATTGAAGCGGTTCGCACAGGTCAACCACTAACACAGTAAAAGCAATTGAGGATGGTTCAAAGCCATTCCTATGTAGTTTTAGAAAGCATGAAAATGAGTACGACAACCGTATCAAATGAAATCAAGGCAGCAGAACCCACAGCACATAAACGCGGCTGTCTGTTTTACATCAAACGCGGTCTGAAATGGCTTGGCATAAGCCTTCTGCTTCTGCTCATCCTGGGCTTCACTTACCAGACTATCGCTACTCAAGTGGATAAGAGCACCTATCCAGTGCGTGGTCAGCTCTACAACGTCAACGGGCATCAGATGAATATCTACTGCACAGGCGAAGGCAGCCCGACGGTCATCCTGGAAGCGGGTGGGGTTGCCAATTCGTTATGGTGGTATCGCGTACAGGGAGAACTTGCCCAACACACTCGTGTCTGCGCCTATGACCGGGCTGGGCAGGGATGGAGCGAACCCGTTGATGGGCCGCGTGATGCGATTACACTGGTAGGTGAACTCCACACGCTGCTGCAAGAGGCTGGAATCCCTGCTCCTTATGTTATTGCAGGTCATTCGTTTGGCGCGATTCTGGCTCGTATCTACGCCCACCAATACCCTGAGCAGGTCAGTGGCATTGTGCTGGTCGAAAGCGGCTTGCTTATCCCCAAGCAGTTCGCCAGCCAGAGCGAATTTCAGGATTGGAAATCATCGAATGATATTCTACAGGCCGCACTGTGGGGCATGACCCGCTTCGGTGTACTGCGTCTCATGATGCCGGGTCAGTTTCAGGAATGGGGCTATCCAGCGGACATCGCAGGCGAATTGGCTGCGCTGCGTTCATCCAATCAGGTGTTCGACAGTGACTATGCCGAGCGGCTGCCTGCTCGTTGGGCACTTAATGAGGCTTCTGCCGCGGCTGAACACCTGGGCAATCTGCCGATGATGGTGCTCTGGGGAACCGAAGGTCTGAATTTCTCCCCGGCTGATCTGGCACATCTCCATGATCTTCAGCAGGAAGTCGCCACCTACTCCAGCAACAGTCTAACTCTGAATGTCGAAGGGGCGGATCACGGGACGATACTGGGTAAAGCGCAGTACGCCGCGCAGGTGAGCGCCGCCGTTCTTGCGGTAATCGAATCGGCTCAAACAGGCGAACCGCTTAAGCCATAGTGGCGTAACACGCGAAGGCCATCTGAGAGCGTTTGCGGAAAGCCATTCAATTACGATCAAGCCCCTCCTGCTTCGGAATGCCGAATAGAAAGGGGTTTGGTTTCATTTCCCAAATTATCCCAAACCCTGCACAAACTTTTCACCTGTTTTCACCTGATTATCAGGTAACAAATCGTAAGATTCGGAATCAAAAAAGGGCATATCAGCAATGCCCTTTCTGAAAATCGCCTGCTTACTGAATCGCGCCGCCGCTGACGGTTGCTAATCCGCGTTCATCCGCCACTTTTTGAGCATAATTATCCGCCCGATAGGCCGCAATCGGATCAGGATTCAAGCCTTTTTCGACGCGCACCTGTGCCAGCAGCGGACGCACATCGGTTTCGAAGGCTTCGACATATTTTTGCTGCGCACCGAGTACATCCCCGGCAATCTGGAATTCACGCAGGTCTTTCCAATCGACGATCAGCGCTTTGGCATAGGCTGTCTGACAGTTGAGGACACTGACCAGCATGGCTTCCAACTTCGGCTCGATATTGTGGCTCTGGTCGATCATGTAGGCCACATCCTTTGCATTATCGCCTGCCTGCACCAGTTCGCAGAAAATTTCGAACAGTTCGAAGGGGTTGTTCGTGCCGACAATGAGGTCATCATCGGCATAACGCCGCGCATTGAAATGGAATCCGCCCAAGCGTCCTTCATCTAATAAGAATGCCACGATATGGGCAATATTCGTGCCCTGCGCATGGTGTCCGGTATCGACCAAAACCTGCGCCTGTGGCCCACATTTCAGCGCCGTCGCATAAGCCATGCCCCAATCGGCTAAATCGGTATGGTAAAAAGCGGGTTCGAAAAATTTATATTCGATCAACATGCGCCCGCCCGCTGGAAGATACTTGTAAGTTTCCATCAACGCAGATTCCATGCGGCGTTTGCGTTCGCTGATGCTGTCCTGCCCGGAATAATTGGTTCCGTCAGCAAACCACAGACTCAATAAATTGCTGCCGACTTTCGACATGATCTCGCAGCATTCGACCATATGCGCCAACGCTTCTTCCCGAATTGCTGGCGATGGATTGGTGATGCTGCCGAGCTTGTACTGGTCATCCTGAAAAAGATTCGGATTGACCGCGCCGATGCTGATGCCCCGGTCTTTGGCATACTGGCTCAAAGCGCTGTAATCATCGACTTTATCCCAGGGAATGTGTACCGCAATCGACGGAGCCACGCCGCTCAATTTGTGGATGTAGGCCGCGTCGTCAATTTTTTCGTAGATATTCCGCGCCGCGCCGCGCCAGCCGTAGACCTTGAAACGTGTGCCGCCGTTGCCGTAACCCCATGAAGGTGTTTCGATGTGCTGCGCTTTTAATTTTTCCTTGACCGCATCGACATCAATTCCACGCGCAGTAAGCTGGTCAGCAAGACGCTCATAATCAGCATTTAAAGCCATAATGGTGCCGCTCCTTAAAAAATTGGGTACAATAAGGTTTACATTTTGTTTCGTTGACTTTCAGTGTATATCCCGGCGAAAGCGGTGTCAACTTTATGGCAGAAAGCTTATTTCTCGAAGAACGACGACGGGTTATCCTTGAACAATTGAAACGAGATGGTCGGGTTTCCGTCAAGGAATTGAGCGACCATCTCAATGTGAGCGCTGTCACCATCCGGCAGGATTTACGCGCGCTGGAAGATGAAGGTCTGCTGGAACGGACGTATGGCGGCGCGATGGTTCGGACGGCTGGCAGTGTGCCGGAAGTGGCCTTTGAAATCAGACGCGAGGCCAATCACGGCGAAAAAAGCGCGATGGGCAAAGCAGCCGCATCTCTTGTTCAGGAAGGCTATGGAATCGCGCTGGATGCCAGTACAACCGCATACGCACTGGCCTACTATCTGCGCGGATTTCATAATCTGACCGTTGTGACCAACAGCATTATGGTGGCACAGCAGTTCCTTGACAGCCCGCGTATTGAGGTTATCATGCCCGGTGGAAAACTGCGACGGGATTCATCCTCGCTGGTAGGCAGTCCGACCAGTCTGCCGGACATCAACCTGACCATTGGGTTTTTCAGCGCACGCGGTCTTTCATTGGATGCCGGGTTGACCGACATCAGCCCTGAGCAGGCCGAAATTAAGAAGGCCATGCTGGCACGCTGTGTGACGGCAGTCGCTTTAATTGACAGCAGCAAATGGGGACAGGTACTCCCTTATACTTATGCGCCTGTCCATAAAATGTCGCGTATTATCACCACTGATCGAACAGCGCCCGAAATGGTTGAGTCATTCCGCGCGGCGGGTATGATGGTGGATGTGGTGAGTGCGGAATAAAGAGGATTTATGTCTGAACAACAAGCACGACGATTTGAAGCCCAGATTACCAAACGTGTCCGGCTGAATTATTTACTTTATCTGCCGATTGACTATAAAAGTGACACGGCACAGCGCTGGCCTATGATTATGTTCCTGCACGGCTTAGGCGAACGCGGCGATGATGTGGAACTGCTGAAGGTACATGGTATCCCCAAAATACTGGAAACACGGCGAGAATTTCCGTTTATCGCCGTTTCGCCGCAGTGCCCTGGTGAGTCATGGTGGCCTCAGGAAGTGGATGCACTCAAGGCGCTGGTCGATTATGTGGCAGATCATTACGCCGTCGATCAGAAGCGGATTTATCTGACAGGCTTGAGTATGGGGGGATTTGGCACCTGGAGTCTGGGCATCGCTTATCCGGAGCGCTTCGCCGCGATTGCCCCGATTTGCGGCGGCGGTGTTCCGCCATTAGCAGGGGCGCTGAAAAATGTGCCTGTCTGGGCGTTTCACGGCGCGAAGGATGATGTTGTGCCGCTCAAAGCTTCTGAGGATATGGTGAATGTGCTGCGGGAAAGCGGCGGGGATGTGAAGTTAACCGTTTATCCCGATTTAGGGCATGATTCGTGGACAGTGACGTATGATAATCCCGAATTGTATACGTGGTTTTTGCAGCACCAGCGGGAAAAATAAAGGACTTCAGCAACGACTATGAAACGAGTATGTGTGTTCTGCGGCTCGTCGAAGGGCGGGCGTGATGTGTATATGGAGGCCGCGCGGCAGATAGGCGCGACTTTAGCCGAACACGAAATCGAATTGGTGTACGGCGGTGGTCATGTGGGCTTGATGGGTGCGACGGCAGATGGCGCTCTGGCGGCAGGCGGGCGCGTCATCGGCGTGATTCCGCAGGCGTTAGCCGATAAGGAATTGGCGCATAAGGGACTCACGGAACTGTATGTCGTCGGCTCGATGCACGAACGCAAGGCTATGATGGCGGAACTCTCCGACGGATTTATCGCGCTGCCGGGAGGATTCGGCACACTGGACGAATTTGCCGAAATCGTCACCTGGGCGCAGTTGGGCATCCACCAGAAGCCGATAGGGATGCTCAATACAGCGGGTTATTTCGATACGCTGCTGGCCTTTTTCGATCACAGCGTGACAGAACGCTTTGTCACCAGCAGTCACCGCTCGATGGTACTGACATCTGACCAGCCGGAACAACTGCTGGATTTGATGCTGCATTATCAGGCAGCATATTCCCCCAAGTGGATTGATAAGAGCCAGGCCTGACTTCAACAGGGCGCTTCCCCCGCGCCCTATCCAATTCTCACAACAAAAGCTCCAACGATTTCTTCCAATTTTACTATTGTGCAATTTTTCTCAAATTTGACAGCGTGTTTTTGCCGCGATATAAATGAACACACAACGAAAGCAAACGAAATCTATGTTGATTCTAGCAGTCGGCTTTCAGTCAAAAATGTTTATCTGAAAAGTTGATTGTTTCACAGGATTGAGAAAATGCCTCAAAATTTATGGATTGCCAAAGACGCAAAAAAGCTCCCAGATTTGGACGGGCTGGTCTACCGCAGCAACATCCTCGGTAAAGACCGCGCCGTTGTGAATATTTATGGTGGTAACACCAGTGCCAAGCTCACCATGACCGATCATGTAGGTCGGAAGGTGAAGGTGCTGGCGGTGAAAGCCTCTGGTTCGGACGTGGCGACGATTGTCGAAAAAGGGTTCGCGCTGCTGCGGCTGGATGAAATCCTGCCGTTGATTGAGCGGGAAGCGATGACTGACGAGGAAATGACCGAGTACCTCAACCGGACAGCCTTAGAGCCGGGTCGCCCACGCCAGAGCATCGAAACGCTGCTCCATGCCTTCGTACCCTTCAAGCACGTTGACCACACCCACCCGGATGCGGTCATCAGCATCGCCTGTGCGCCGGATGCCGAAGCCGAAGCGAAAAAAGTCTACGGCAAGCGCATGGCCTTTGTCCCGTATATCCGCCCCGGCTTCACCCTGAGCAAGTGGATCGGTCAGAAGGTCATCGATAACCCGAAAATCGACTGTGTGGTGATGGGCAAACATGGGCTGGTGACGTGGGCAGATGATCCCAAAACCTGCTATGACAACAGCATTCGCATCATTCAGGAAGCGGAAGATTACATCGAAAGCAAACGCAAGGGCAAACGTGTTTACGGCAAGCTGAAGGTCAATGCGCTGGAAAAAGCCGAGCGTGAGGCGATTATGGCGGAAGCCCTGCCGATTATACGCGGCGCGGTGTCTTCGCAGCGCAGCCACCTGATTTTGATGTATGACGATTCGGAAGCAGCGTTGGATATGGTTGGCAGCGCGAAAACGGCTGAAGTCAGCCAGCAGGGCGCGGCCTGTCCCGATCATCTGGTGCATGTCAAACGTCAGCCGTTGTTTGTGGACTGGAAACCGAGTGATGGTTTAGATGCGCTGAAAAAACGCCTGCCGGACGACATCGCCGCTTATGAAGAACGCTACATTGGCTATTTCGAAGAAAACAAAGAAGAAGGCGATGTATTGGGCAATCCTGCCCCGCGCGTGATTTTGATCCCCGGACTGGGCATGGTCAATACAGGCAAGGACGCGACCAACGCCGATGTCAGCCGCCAGTTATATCACCGGGCGATTAATGTCATTGGCGGGAGCGAAGCGTTAGGCGGATTCGTCAGCCTTTCGGCGAAAGAAGCCTATGACATCGAATACTGGCCTCTGGAACTCTATAAATTAAAACTCGCACCCGCCCCGCGCGAATATGCCGGGAAAGTGGTGCTGATTACCGGCGCGGCCAGCGGCATCGGACGGGCGACAGCTTTCCGTCTGGCGCAGGATGGTGCGCATGTGGTCATCGCGGATATTAACCAGCAGGGCGCGGAAGAAGCCAGTGCGGAACTGAATAAGAAGTTCGGCTTTAAGCGTTCGGTTGCGCTGCGCTGTGACGTGACCGATGAAGCGGCGGTTCAGGAAGCGCTGCGGCAAACAGTGTTGGCTTACGGCGGTCTGGATGTGCTGGTGAACAACGCCGGAATCGCAGGCGGCGCACCGATTGAAGAAACCACGCTGGAGATGTGGAACAAGAACATCAGCATTCTGGCGACAGGATATTTCCTGATGGCGCGGGAAGCTTTCAAGGTGATGAAATCGCAGGGCATCGGCGGGACGATGGTCTTCGTCGGCAGCAAGAACAGCATCGCCCCCGGCAAAGGTGCAACAGCCTACAGCTCCGCCAAAGCCGCTGAGGTGCATCTGGCACGCAGTCTGGCGGAAGAAGGCGGCGCACACAGCATCCGCGTCAATTCGGTGCTGCCAGATGCCGTCATTCGCGGCAGCAGCATCTGGGGCGGTGAGTGGAAGGAAGCCCGCGCCAAACAGTACGGCGTGAAAGTCGAGGATTTGAACGACTACTACAAGCAGCGTAACACGCTCAAAGTGGAAATCCTGCCGGAAGATATTGCCGAGGCCATTGCCTTCCTCGGTGGGCCGCGCAGTGCCAAGACAACTGGGGCGGTACTGACGGTAGATGGCGGCGTACCCGTCGCTTACGTGCGGTAAGAAATTCAACGCAAAGACGCGAAGAAGCAAAGGCGCAAAGTGAAAAAAGCTCTATGACTTTCGCTCGGAACCCTCATCCTCTAACCCCTTCTCCCTCATGGCGAAGGGGAACAAAACCGGAAATCAGGAAGGAAGCGAATGTCCTACGTTATAATCGGGTGAACAGTGGGAAATCAGGAAACGCATGATGAAACCTGTTCGCTCGATTAAAAATCAGTACCGGGGCATCAACGCCCATCTGCACAGCTTCTGGCAGGCGAGACACAAGTGGAATCGCTTTCATAATGTGCATATCGCTCATCTGGTTGGCCTGCTCAAAGCGCAACTGCTGCCAATGGGTTATACGGCTGTAAATGAGGAAGCGACAAGGACATTCACCGTGCGATGATGCCTGTAGTGCAAACGGCAAAAAATACCTACCCAGTCACCCTTCATGATCTACTTGAGGATGATGAAGACCGGGAACATCCCTATTTCGCTATAGCGATTTACGAGCGTGATGAGTCTGATTTGGGTGCGCCCGTCGCTTGGATTAAACTGCTTTCCCCATCGAATAAAGGGGATAGTCGTGATGCGTTGGCTTATCGTAACAAACGTCGAGCGTTAGTTCGCAGTGGGCTGGTTTTTGTTGAATTGGATTACTTACATGAAACCGCAGCTACATTTTGGCGCTTCGGCGACTATACACGCAATGAACCGGATGCACATCCTTACCGCATTATTGTCCTTGATCCCCACCCTGATTTAGAAGAGGGCAATGTTTATCTGAAGGAATTTGATGTCGATCAGCCGATTCCAACCATGACCATTCCGTTGAGTGGCAGCGATCAATTGACTTTCGATTTTGATGCCGCTTATCGGAAAACATTTGAGGAAATGCTGTATGGCCTTGATGAGGTGGACTATAGTCAGTTCCCCCTGAACTTCGAGCGCTATAGCAAGGAAGATCAAACCCGTATCGCGAACCGGATGCTGGCGGTGATGAAAGCGGCGCGGGATGGCGTTGATCTGGAAGCGAATGTTCCATTGGCAACGGAGGAAGTACCGCTGGAAACGGCGCTTGAGCAAATCATGCTGATGGTTGGGTGAGGTCGGACAATGGAAATCCTAAAAGAACAGTTATTGTACATGAAAAAACAATTACTGTTCATTGAACCACTTGAATTTAAATCCAGTTGTCCACTTGAGAATTGTGTTGAACGGTTGCGATACCTGGATGAACCACCCGATAGAATTTCTCGGATAATTATGGGTGGGCTGAGAGTCTTTGTTAATCGGGATAAGGAAAATCGTTTTTATATCGATGTGGAAATCCGGCATGGAAACCACGTTGGCACCCATTTCGCTGGCGTGTTATTCATTAGTTCAGATGACAACAAAACAACTTTGAGTGGTGCGATTGATCTTGGATCGAACGACGGTATCGAAGTGTTGGTGTATTTATTTATAATAATGATGGGGCTATTATTTACAAAATCTCTTCAATTTTGTGTTCTGGGCTTATGTCTTATTATTTATACACTCATTGGAGCCTTGGGACAGTGGAGCGATCGTGGTCGCATGAAAGAAATTCTAGGTAAAGTAATGCAAGCTGCTTGATTGATGTATTAAAATTTAACCTCGTATCTTATTAAAGGTTTTTAATGACGGCAAAACGAGTTATTGCAATTGATCTGGGCGCGACATCCGGGCGGGTGATGCAGGTGAGCTATGATGGCAAGAGTCTGCACCTGGACGAACTGCATCGTTTCCCGAATAACCCGGTGACAGCCAACAGCACGCTGTACTGGGATGCGCTGCGGTTGTGGCATGAAATTCAAGTGGGCATTAAAGCCGTTCCGGCAGGCGCGGCCTCGATTGGCGTGGATGCGTGGGGCGTGGATTATGCCCTGCTGGATCGGGACGGGCGTTTGCTGGCGAATCCGGTGCATTACCGCGATGCGAGTTCGGAAGGCATGATGGACTGGGTTTTCGAGCGTGTCCCGCGCCGCGAACTCTACCAGCGTACAGGTTTACAGATGATGTCGCCCAACGGCATCTGGCGGCTGGCGGGCTTGGCGCGTTACAACAGCCCTCTGCTGGGCGCTGCCCATACTTATCTGACGATTGCCGACCTATTCAATTATTGGATGACAGGTTCGAAAACCTGCGAATACACTCACGTCAGCACGCACCAGATTTACAACCCGCATACCAGCGATTGGGATTTCGAACTGCTGCAAAAGCTTGGTGTGCCGACGGGCATGTTCGGGGAAATCGTGCAGCCGGGAACGCATTTGGGGGAATATAACGGGATTCCGGTGATCGCCTCCGCCAGTCATGATACGGCCAGCGCGGTGGTGGCGGTTCCCACAACGACCAAAAATTTCGCCTACAACAGCAGCGGGACATGGAGCTTGCTGGGCTTAGAACTGGATAAGCCCGTCATCAACGATGCGGCTTATGCAGCGAACGCGACCAACGAAGGCGGAGTCAATGGGACGATTCGTTTCCTCAAAAATATCGCTGGTATGTGGCTCATCGAGCAGTCCCGCGCGACATGGCATGAGCAGGGGCAGGATTACGAATACGGTCAATTAGCCGCAATGGCGGAAACCGCTAAGCCCTTCCAATCGTTTTTTGATCCCGACGCAGATGATTTTTATCCGCCGGGAGATATGCCGGGACGGATTCGCGCCTACTGCAAGCGCACAGGGCAGCCTGTGCCGGAGAGTGTGGCGGAAGTGGTGCGCAGTATTTATGAAAGTCTCGCGCTGAAATACCGCTTCGTGCTGGAACACCTGATTGCGGTCGCTGGGCAAAAAGTCGATTTGATGCATATCATCGGGGGTGGGTCACGCAGTGCGCTGCTGTGTCAGATGACGGCGAATGCGATTGGTCGTCCGGTGGTAGCTGGCCCTGCCGAAGCGACAGCATTAGGGAATGCGATTGTGCAATTGGTGGCGCTGGGGGAATTCAAAGACATCGCGGAAGCGCGCGAATTGTTGAGTCGCAGTGAGGGCATGGCGACCTATCAACCGACAGGTATGGCGGGTTGGAATCGTGCCTATGACCACTTCCGGGAAATCACAGGAGTTCGCTAGATGCAGCTCATCGACCTGAGCCACACGGTTGAAGATGGACTGATAACCTATAAAGGACTGCCTGCGCCGATCATCTGCGATTATCTGAGCCGGGAAGACTCGAAGAAAGTGTATGCCGAGGGAACGAGCTTTCATATCGGTAAAATCGAGATGGTGGCGAATACCGGAACCTACCTTGATTCGCCGTTCCATCGTTTTGCCGACGGCGACGATCTTTCGAAGCTGAAATTGGAACAACTTGCCGCTCTGGATGGTGTGCTAATACGCATCCCAGCGAATCATGGACGGGCAATTGATGAGTCATTTTTCGCAGGACTGGATGTGCGCGGAAAAGCGGTGCTGGTGCAGACCGGATGGTCACGGCACTGGAAAACCGATCAGTATTTTGAAGGGCACTCGTTTTTGACAGCAGGCGCGGCGGAAATGCTCAAAGCAGGGGGCGCGGTGCTGGTAGGAATTGATTCGTACAACATCGACGACACGGCGGATGCAAAACGTCCGGTACATACGATTTTGCTGGGCGCAAACATTTTAATCGTCGAGCATATGTGTAATCTGGAAGCCATTCCCGATGGACAGCCGTTTCAATTTTATGCTGTGCCCGTGAAAGTCAAGGAATTTGGCACATTCCCAGTACGCGCGTTTGTAAAAGTGGTTAGTGCTTAGTTTTTAGTTGTTAGTAGGGAAAATTCGGCAAGTAATTTCGTAGTTTTTTGAACTAAAAACCAATAACCAATAACTAATAACTTAAAAAAGAGTTTTCATGACACCGATATTAGAGTTAAACCATATTTCAAAACAGTTTCCCGGCGTGAAAGCGCTCAATGATGTTCACTTTGAGATGAACACGGGCGAAGTTCATGCGCTGCTGGGAGAAAATGGCGCGGGGAAATCGACGCTCATCAAGATCATTTCTGGGGTCTATACGCCGGATACGGGGACGATGCGGCTGGATGGTCAGGAAGTCCATTTCAATGATCCGCGTGAGGCACAGTCGAAGGGTATCGCCACGATTTACCAGGAACTCAGCCTGTATCCCGAATTGACTGTCGCGGAAAACATCTTCATGGGACATGCACCACGCCGCAAGTGGGGACCAGTCAGCGTGGTGGACTGGAACGCCATGTATGAAAGGGCGCGGGAACTGCTGGCCTCGCTCAATATTCATGATCTGGATGTGAAGCGCAAAGTGAGTTCGCTCACGGTAGGCAACCGTCAACGTGTGGAGATTGCCAAAGCGCTCTCGCTGAATGCGCGGGTGCTGATTATGGATGAACCCACCGCCGCGCTGACCGAAACGGATGTGCAGCGCTTGTTTGACATCGTGCGGCTGTTGAAGGCGCGCAATGTCGGCATCATTTACATCAGCCACCGTTTGCAGGAAGTCTTTGAACTGACTGACCGCGTGACCGTGCTGCGCGATGGGCAGTATGTGGACACGCGACAGGTTTCCGAAACGACTGAAGATGATCTGGTGCGCATGATGGTCGGACGCACGATTAGCGAATTGTTCCCCAAGCTGCCGACTGAAGTCAAAGGCAATGTGGTCGAAGTTCGCAACCTGACACGCAGGCCGCTGACCAAAAATGTCAGCATGAATATCCGGGCAGGCGAAATTGTTGGATTAGCGGGACTGGTTGGTTCCGGACGCAGCGAACTGGCGCAGGTCATTTTCGGCATCACACCTGCTGAGTCAGGCGAAATTTTGATTGACGGCAAGGCTGTACACATCAAAAATCCCGGTCAGGCCATGAAAATGGGCATCGCTTATGTGCCGGAAGATCGCGGTACACAGGGCTTGGTACGGCAGATGAAAATCCGCGAAAACGTGTCGATGGCGGTGCTGCGTTCGCTGGTGAAAGGCGTGTTTGTTGACCGTCAGGCGGAGCGGAATTTAGCCGAAAGCACTATTAAACAGTTGAATATCCGTGCGTACAGCCGCGAACAGGTCGTGAATAAACTCTCCGGCGGCAACCAGCAAAAAGTCGTGGTGGGCAAGTGGCTGGCGAGCAAACCCAAACTGCTGATTATGGATGAACCCACACGCGGTGTCGATGTCGGCGCGAAAGCCGAAATTCACCGCCTGATTAGCGAACTGGCGCAGCAAGGACTGGCGATCCTGATGATTTCGAGCGAACTGCCGGAAGTGATGGGCATGAGTGACCGGATTCTGGTCATGCGCGAGGGGCAATTGGTAGCGGAATATCAGCGTGACGAAGCCAGCCAGGAAGCGATTGTCGCCGCCATGATGAGTGACACGGATATGAATAAAGCCAAAGCGGTAGAAAGCAGTGCTGTATGACCGCAGTTGAAAAAGTACCTACTGTTCCAGTCGCTAAAACAGAAGGAAATGCCCTGATGCAAAATCTGCGCCGTGTGTTCGGTTCGCAGGAGGGCATCCTCGTACTCGCGCTGCTGGTCTTGGCAGTCGTGGTGGGTATCCACAACTCACGCTTCCTCGCACCCAATAACGTGATTGACATCTTTGCCGCCAATGCCTATATCGCTGTCGCTGCAATTGGCATGTCGATGGTGATTATCTCCGGCAACATTGATATTTCCGTTGGAGCACTGGTCGGTGTGCTGATTACGCTCTCTGGCAATCTGGCAGTCGGGTTGGCGGCGGCGGGCTGGCCTGTCTGGCTGGTGATCGTGATTTCATGGGCTGCGCCGCTGCTGGTCGGGATGCTGGTGGGAGCGATAAACGGCTTTTTTGTCGCGTATCTGCGCATACCGGCGATTGTAGTCACGCTGGGCATGTTCAGCATCCTCAAAGGCGGACTGATCCTGGTTGCTGGCGGAAATACCATCTACAACCTCCCGCCGGGTTACACACTGGCGCAGGAAGACTGGCTGGGTATCCCGGTCACGATTTATTTCATGGTGATTCTGACCATTATCGCGTTTTTCTGGCTGCGTTACAGCGCTACCGGACGGGCGATTTATGCGGTGGGTGGCAATGCTGAGGCCGCGCGGCTTTCCGGTATCAATCCGCGCCGTATTGTGATGACGGCTTTTATCCTGAACGGCCTGATGGTGGGGATATGCAGTTTGCTGCTGGCAACGCAGTTCAACCAGATTCAGGCTACCGCGCCGAATGGTTTGGAATTGTCTATTATCACTGCGTCCGTCGTCGGTGGTGTGAGCATTCTGGGCGGCACAGGAACAGTCATTGGTTCAACACTGGCAGGTATTCTGATTAAGGCCATTGGTTCCGCTATGCTCTTCACCGATGTGTCATCCTACTGGATAAAAGCGGTACAGGGCGCACTCATCCTCATCACCGTATTGGCGGACATCCTGCGCCGTCGCCGTCAGTCACGGCAGTAAGGAAACAATACTATGGCTGCTGTTGAAAAACCCGCCGACGCAAAATCGTCATTTTCATGGCGCGC
>JBGAGR010000182.1:0-17639 GCA_044226645.1 Aggregatilineales bacterium | reverse complement strand
ACGGATTACTGAATCCGCGTTTATTTCTTAGGTAATACGATTTAGCGCTGATTGGGCAGCACGACTGCGCGAACAACGCCATCCAGATAGGTCGCGGCAGTTTCGAAGGCCTGCGGCGCACTGTCGAGCGAAAAACGGTGCGTTGCCATGCCTTCCAGATCGACCTGTCCGCCAGAGGCTAAGGCAATCGCCGCCGGATAAGTGTGCTTCATGCGGCGCGAGGGCTGAATGAGCAGTTCCTTACGGCGGGCTGGTGAGGCGCGGATTTTGAATTCCTCCTCAACCGGAATGCCCACCAGAATGACGCGTCCGCCGTAACGGGCCATCTCGACACATTGATTTTGTGTTCCGTCTACCCAGGCCGCTTCGATGGCGACATCCACGCCGCGCTTGTTGGTCACGCGCATGACTTCCTGCACCGCATCGGTTTGATCGGCATTGATGACCACATCTGCGCCGTAGTTGGAGGCCAGCGCCAGCCGCCAGGGATGCTTATCCGACGCGAATATGTGCCGCGCTCCGGCTAACCGCGCTAGACGGATAATAAACAGGCCGATTCCACCGCAGCCGATGACCGCGACATCCTCACCAATTTCGATTTTTGCCAATCGGCTGGCGTGGAGGGCAACGCCCAGCGGTTCGAGCATGGCTGCGCCAATATCGGAAATGTCGTCGGGGACAGGCACACAGGATTTCGCCGCATGTACCATGCGTTCGCGCATCGCGCCGTGATGGGGATACAGCCCCATAAATTCCAGATTCAGGCAGAGATGCGGTTCGCCAGCCTCGCAGCGTTCGCAGTGACCACAGTGAGTCGCCGGGTCAATGGCTACCCGCTGACCAATCCGTAAATTTTCAACCCCTGCGCCGACAGCAATAATCCGTCCGGCGGCTTCATGTCCGAGGACAAGCGGATCAACGGCGGCTGTCCCGCCGATATTGCCATAGAGGTAAGTGTGCAAATCGCTGCCGCAGATGCCGACAGCGGTCACATCCAGCAGCACCTCGCCGGGGCCGGGGGCACTATCACTGCTTTCTACAACGCGAATATCGCGGGGGCCGTAAATGTAAGTCGATTTCATGATGATATACCCTCACCCCTAGCCCCTCTCCCTCATGGCGAGGGGAACAAAATAAATTCAATTATACCGCGCCCCGCTAGATGTCCCCGAATACGGTGCGGCGCAGGCGGCGGTGAAAGTCAACAGTGGGCATTTGCGCATCGCGCACATCGGCAAACTGGATGTCGATCACAATACCGAATTCCTCACCTTTCAATAGCAGCGGGAATATCGGCTTTTTAAAGCGCTTCGCCAGCAAAATCTCTTTCTGCACCCACTCGGATTCATAGGAATCGGGTGTCATCACCAGCACAAAAGCGGCACAACTTTTGATGGCCTGCTCAATATCGCGGAACCAGGCATCACCATATTCGATCTGCGAGTCGATCCAGACATTGAAGCCGCTGTTCTGCAAATAGTCGGTCAGACTCTGAGCATAATCACTATCGCGGCGGCTGTAAGAGATGAACAAATGCTGCGGCGCGGCGGAAAGCGACTTCTCAAACTCACGGGAAAAGTCCATCACGGTTGGGTAGCGATCTTCTGGCTTTTTGGCGAGCGCGCGCAGCAAAACGGCGTTGACTGCCTGCGGGAGTTCGGGATTGTGCTGCTGGGGCAATTTCACATCCTGCTGAAGATGCTGAATCGCTAAAGCGCCATCCGCCGCCACGAACGGGGGTCGTCCTGCCACGAGATGATAAGCGATTGCACCCAGGGCATATTGATCGGAAGCGGGAGTCGCCGCCCCTTCAATCCAGCGTTCCGGCGCGAGGTAAATCGGCGTTCCGGTCAGCCAGCCTTCCATATCTCCAGCGGCGCTGCGAAAACCCGCAATATGAAAATCCGCAATATAAGCATTTCCAGCCACATCGAGCATGATATTGTTCCAGCTTGGGTCGCCATGCACTCTGCCGCGCGAGTGTACATAATCCAGCGCGCTGCCAATCTGCTTAATGATGCTGGCAGCACCCGACAGACTGATGGGAACCTGATCGGTCAGGCATTCGCGCAAGAACTGTCCTTCAATCAACCGCATGACGATAAAGTCCAGATCACCCTGTGTACCATAATCATGAATAGGAGCGATATTCGGGTGTTCGAGCTGTGCCATCAATTCAGCGGCGCGCAAAAAGCCGGGACGCAGTTGATCCCATTTTTCGTGCTGCGGATTCAGAATTTGGATGGCGACATCACGGCTCAAGGTGGTCTGGTAGGCGCGATAGGTGACGACAATACCGCCGGAGTCATACATCAGCCTATCGAGGGTATAGCGCCCCAAGCGTGTCTTTTCCAGTTTTGTATAATCCATCGCATCCCTCAAATATCGCCAAACACGGTTCTACGCAGGCGGCGATGAAAATCGACATTGGGCATCTCACCATCGCGCACATCTGCAAACTGGATGTCGATCACAATACCGAATTCCTCACCCTTCAGCAGTAACGGGAAGATGGGCTTTTTAAAGCGCTTCGCCAGCAGGATTTCTTTCTGCACCCACTCCGATTCGTAGGAAGCAGGGGTCATGAGCAGGACAAATGCCGCACAGGATTTGATAGCTTTCTCAATATCACGGAACCATGCATCGCCATATTCGATCTGTGAGTCAATCCAGACATTGAAGCCGCTCTGCTGGAAATGTTCGGTTAGTTCCTGAGCGTAATCAACATCCTGACGGCTGTAGGAGATGAACAAAGTCTGTGGTGTGGCAGAAACGGCTTTTTCAAAATCGCGGGCGAAGTCCATCACCGTTGGGTAGCGATCCTGCGGCTTTTTGGCAAGCGCCCGCTGGAGAACATCATTGAGTCCCAGCGGAACATCAGGGCGAAACTGCTGCAATCTGGGGGGCGTTTCATGCTGGTGCATACGGGCTAATTCCGCGCCCTTCGCTTTGAACGGCTGTTGATTGGCGATCATCTGGTAGGCCACAATGCCGAGCGCATATTGATCGCTGGCGGGTGTGGCGGCTTCGTCACGCCAGCGTTCCGGCGCGAGATATTTCCCGATAACCGTCATATCCTCGTTCTGTTTCAAATTCGCGTAGAAAAAGTTGACGATATAGGGATTGCTCCACGCATCAAACAAAATATTAGAGCGGGTGATTTCGCCGTTAGCGATGCCCTGCGAGTGGATGTAATCCAACGCGCTGGCAAGCTGGCGCAGGATAACCAGCGCTTCCTGAAAGGATAACGTCCCCTGATTCAGACGGGTTTTCAATGACCCGCCGGTTATCAAGCGCTGCACCATGTAGCCATAGCCATCGACCAGACCGTAATCGTGGACAGGGACGATATGCGGGTGTTCCAGTTTGGCGAGTAACTGCGCTTCCAGGGTAAAGGCTTCCTGATACTGAGATTTATCGCGGTACGCCTCATTGAGTACGCGGAAAGCAACACTGCGCTTGAGCAGCGGCTGATAGGCATCATAAATCGTGTTGATTTTTCCGCTGGTCACCAATCCGCGAATCTCGTAGTCTTTTATCACCCGCCCGACCAGACTAGCAGCATCCATAGCGTTTAATCCCGTGTGTGTTCCTCAGCCCGTTTAAGCGATGCCTGCAAACGCTGCTGCTGAACCGTAGTCGTCAGGTCGCCGCGTGTGCGTTCCAGCACGCCGCGCACGATGTCGGTCTGACGACGCAGGCCGCCAGTAATCGCATCGGGGAAATCGAACGTCACCAACTGGTCATAAATATCGTCCATCCATTCCAGCAGGCGTTCGGCCTCGTTCATATCAGCATCTTCACGGCGCAGAATGTCTAGGATGAAGCGGCGTAGTTCGGTAGCGGCTTCGGCTAAACCGTTCAGATAGGTTGATGATTCGACATTGAGATCCTCGGGCGAGGGCAGCGGGAGATTGCGCACAATGGCATGGGTGCAAAAAGCCTCGACCACTTCCTTAAGCGCATCCTGTGTATAACCGCTGTAGTACAAATCGGCATAATCAGCAGTCACAGCGCGGATTTCGTCGGCTCCGGTTCGGGCAGTGGTCAGCTTGGCTTCAGCCTTATCCCACTCGCGGCGGTGGATGGCACGGATGCCTTCGGCGCAGTGGCGGATGAGTTCACGCGAACGGTTGATAGCTTCGTCACGGGCGGTGTTTTTAGCGACAAATACGGCGCGGATGCCCTCAGCAACAGTGTTGAGATCACTCATGCGGTGTATTGTCCTTTGATTCCTTACTTTCTTCCGGCTTGATTCCACCGAAAAGCTGGTCAGCCAGAGTCGGCGCGGCAGGCGGTAAGCTGATTTCGCCGTGTGTTTGCTCGAAACGCTGAAGCTGTGTTTCCAGTGCTTTGAGAAACAATTTGGCGTTAGCGGGGGTCATGACCACACGCGACTGAACACGGGCACGCGGGTCATTGGGCATAATCTGGATCATATCCATGATGATTTCGCTGTGGGACTGCGTGACCATCGCCGCGTTAGCATAAACTACCGTCAGATTTGAGGGCAGTTCAAATTGAATGCGATGCTGACCGGGAAGCGGTGGTGGTTGAGGAGGCTGTGACATGCGTATCTCCATTCGACGATAAGGAAAGAAGCCCAGATTAAATCTCGACTTCACTATCAACAGCATACCGCAGGCCGCAAAAATGCGCGATAGCGTCGATGGATTGACAAACACAGCGATCTGGTTAATATATCCACAATGGATATAGTCAAGGTGGATACACTTTATGAATGATACGCCAGACTCGATGCTGCCCTTAACCCCGGCGGTATTCCACATTTTATTGGCATTGGCAGGGCGCGAACTGCATGGCTACGGCATTATGCAGGAGATTAACAACTTCACCGACGGCAGTTTGAAAATCGGCCCCGGAACCCTGTACCGTTCGATCAAACAGATGATTGAGCAAGGGCTGATCCTCGAAACCAGCACGCGCCCCGATCCGGCACTGGATGATGAACGCCGCCGCTACTACCGGCTAACCGATTTTGGACAGCGGGTGGCACAAGCGGAATGGAAACGGCTGGAAAAGCTGGTGCAGATCGGGCGCTTGAAGCGACTGGATGAAGGGATGTTACCGCAATGAATATCATTATCCTGTCCGTCCGTCTCTATCGAATGCTGCTCAAGCTCTACCCGGCGAACTTTCGCAGTGAATACGGCGATGAAATGCTGTGTGTTTTCCGTGATTCATGCCGGGAACGCTACCGTACATCCGGCAGGAAGGGCGTTATCCGGTTATGGCTGCCCCTACTGGCTGATCTGCTGGCGAATGCACTTGCCGAACGCATTGCGGGAAAATCACGGCGGCGGGTAACGGGTGAAGCAGCTCTGACACTGATAGGTCTGGCAGCGAACGGCGCGGCATGGGTGTGGCTGACGTGGACAGTTACAATGGTCGTTGTACTCATGCTCAATCCCTGGGATGTGGGTCTTCCACCTGCTGGAACTCTGGCGCAGAAAGTCGCAGATTTCTTTGATGAAAGTGACTTCTAGGTTTCAACAGTGCCGGGAAGCATCACCACCTTCCTGAGCCTGCTGGTCTTCCTCAACGCGCTGACACGCTACCGGAAATTCAATGTACTTTCCCTGATCTGGCGCTTTGCGGTCAGCACCTTTTTGCTCGGTGTTTCTGCACTCGTTATCATGGGTGCGTTGCTGTTGATTCTCCGCATTATTTTCCCCAATGTAAACACATTCGAGGGCGACCAGCGCAACGGTGTTGCAGCCGTTTACATCGGACTGGTGTGGGTCGGACTGCTGCTTATATCACCACTCAAATTACAGACACGCTACTTTTACGCGGAGCACGAGTCATCGGCAAAGCAGGTCGAGTTGAGCCATTCGATTTAAAGCAAAGGGTGAGGCGAAAATATGCGCCTCACCCGTTATTCCTGCTATGCTGAGAGCGGCGATTTAGAAGGGAATATCGCCGATGTTATCCGCCGGAGCCTGATACTCGTAATCACCACCGCCTGTGCCACCACCTTCACGATCTGCACGACTGCCGAGGAACTGGATGTCACGGGCGGTCAGTTCGAGGGTTGCGGCGGGCTGTCCACTCTGGTCAAGGTAAGCCGAGGCGCTTACCGTTCCTGTCACCAGGATTTGCATACCCTTTTTGACGTAGGTATTGCATGTCTCCGCGAGACCACGCCATGCCGTCACTCTAAACCATTGAGTCTTTTCTTTGCGCTCGTTAGTCTGTTTGTCCGTCCATTTTTCAGAGACGGCCACCGAGAACGAGCAGACGGGGGTCCCTGATTGGAGGTAGCGCATCTCTGGCTCACGACCGACGTTGCCGACGATTACCGTATATTGATAAGCTGCCATTTTGTTTTACTCCTCACATGTGTGTCTTTAGCTGATCTGGGAAGCTTAATTATTTAAGCCGTTTTTTCGTAAAAATCTTTTTTCAGTTATAGCACATCCCAACGGTAATGGCTGATGATGGCGAAAATGGACAAACTTATGGGCGTTCATTTCTCCCTCGAAAATCTGACCGTGAGGGGAAACTATTGGCGATAGGCGGCGACGGCGGCGTTGGTTGGTCTTATTTAAGGCGGACACGATATATCGTGTCCCTACAAAAAGCGGCGCATTCTATTTGGTTTTGTTCCATGCGTTTCCAGTTGCCCCTTATCCGCGTTTGTTGCCGCCAATCTGCCAGGGAAAACCCGCCTGAGAATGTTTGCTGCTGCTGCGCTGGCGGATAGGGTGTTGGTTATGATGTCTGTAGTTTGCTACCAATAGCTGCCATTTCCCGCCGTTTGCTGCGGCGTAAAATCGGCTTATTTAGAACTTTAATTCTACAACGAAATGATTATTTTGAAAAGCCTGAATTATTGGGGGTATGGAAATTCTAACTCAGCGCTGCATATGGAGACATTTTATTGGGCGCAGCAGTGCTGCGCCCCTACGAAATGATAGTCAGAGAGGGCGATTCGTCCCACGGGAGGCTGCGCACCGAAGCGCCCCTACGAAAATTACTGCTTACCGACCTATTGAAATGAAGCATATGGGGTTTATAGAAAAAGCGGGATGGTCTGAGACCATCCCCTACGAAAGCACATTACACTTAACGGATGCGCGATTGTTCAAGAGGTTAAATCAGAAAGAATGCTTCGTTCAAGAGGTTAAATCAGAAAGAATGCTTCTTGCCGACCATCGAGCCAGTTCATGCGGCCTGCCTGTAAGCCAGCATCTTCTTCGAGGGCGATACGAACTTCCTGACCATTCCACTCCGGCACCGCTTTTTTGATGTTCAGTTCGATGGAATAGCAGGTTTCATCGAACAGTTCGTAATCGCCATTGCCGGGTACGCCTTCCTGATGATCCCACAGGCCGATGGTGGGGCCAGCGGCGTGTCCATGATAACCGAGCGGATGGGAATAGATTTGCCCCTTGAGTCCCTGCAAGGCGGCACGTTCGAGGGATTCTTTCAAGACCTCGTTGCCAGTACGCCCGACCTGCATTTCCTCCATAAGGATGTCCTGCAAGCGGTTGCCATCCAGCAAAGCGGATTTCAGTCCACGCGGGGCATCCGTTTCCCCCGGCCTGAGGATATAAGCGTGCTGCTGGTGATCGGTGGCGAGGCCGAGATAGTAAAAACCGACATCACAGTGCAGCAGATCGCCGGGTTGAATGAGCGTGCGAGGATTCTCGGTCATATAATCCTGCCCCGGCGCTTGAATTTCAACGGTGGGCTGGAACCAGGCGCGTAAGCCCATGTCGTGCATGGTCTGACGAAACCACCAGACGACATCCTCGGTGGTCGTGACTCCCGGTTCGATGACCGCGCGGGAATAAGCTTCAGCAATCAGGGCGTGCCCCATCGCAATGATGGAAGGATAGACCGCCCATTCCGCCGGGATGCGATGTTCTAGCCAACCGTTACACAGCCGTTCGGCACTGACCACACGGCTCATGACCTCATCACCCAAGGCCGATTGAATTTCAGTGAACTCGTAATGCGACAAGCCATCGCCAAAAGCAAAATGCTCGGAGATATTCAGGCCGATGGTCGCCGGATTACGATCTTCGACAATGCCTGCCAGACACTCGAACTGCTCCTGCTCATCGGGATTCCAGGCGCGTTCGTAAAAATCGCCGAAGCCGTAGCGATCAATGGTGATGCGCTCGACACTGCCATCCGGCTGACGGGTAAAGACCAGAATCGTCCGCCGCCGCGCCGCCATCGACGGTTCGGGCAGCAGGCTCATAATGACCGGGTCTTCGTTGTACTCGCGCGCATCGATAATCCACATGTCGATGTCTTCGCGCGCCATCAATTCCGGCAGATAATTATCCAGCCGTTCGCGCAGCCAGGTATTGCGCAGGTCGGCCTGCTGGCGGAGGGGCGGAAATTGTTCACGGAGGGCTTCCATGCTGGGGTTCATGATGTTTTTATCCTCTTTGCGAATTTGCGTTAGGTTCCGGCGGGAAGGGCGGACACGATATATCGTGTCCCTACCAGCTCGCTTTGATCCGCCGATGAATATATTTTTCTGCACCAGGGCGGTTCGCGAACCGCCCCTACAAATCTCTATAGGTTTTGGTCAAAATAATCTTCAGGCAACGCTCGGAGATCGGCAATCACCTGATTTCTTATGGTACGGTGTTCAAAGGCGATTGAAAATGACCATGCATCCAGGCTGATGGTGGCGTGTGAGCCGAAAAGTTCGAAATCAGCCACGTAACTATCTAATGGATATGCTGAAAAGAATTTATCTAATTCAAGACGGACACGATGATGCAGTTTAACAAATTAGGGCGGATATTTACCCCACCCCTAACCCCTCCCCACTCGCAAGCTCCTGGAGAGGGGAACCAAAGGCAGTTATTATCCGTATTTAAAAGTGAAAACGCATTATCGTGTCCCTACAAAATGAGGTGCATTCTATCTGGATTATCCATTAGCCCAGCGCTCTAGTAAGCATAATCCGGTCTGTAGCCGATAAAGCGCCCGATGAAGGCCAGAACAGCCAGAAAAATCCGCTGGATGATGATGGGCACACCGGCATAATAGAGATGATGCGGATAGGCATCCATGACGACGGCAGCACCCACTAAAATACTGATCGATTTGCCAGCGACTTTATCACGACCCAGCACGCACATCGTTTCGAAGATCGTTTCCCATTTCCCGGCAGGTTCGTATTCAATCGTAAAACACAGCGTGTCCTCACCGGCAATTGACCAATTGTAAGGCGTTCCGGCTGGAACAATGATGGCTTCACCCGCTTCGCAGATGGTTTCCTGCCCATTGAGCAGCATCTTCATCTTCCCCTGCGTGATGCGCATCCGCTGCTCCTGCATGGGATGAAAATGGGGAGGTATGCGCAGCCCTTTACCGGGCGCGACACACACATCCATCTGCAATATTTCGCCTTCTGTCGATGCGGCTGTCTTGAGAAAAGTAAATGTCTCTCCCGTCCACGGGTTGTGAATCGTATCTCCAGGGCTAACCATAAATCCCCCTTAATTCCTGACCGTCTCAAAGTTCTCACACCACACATTTTCTACCAAAGGTTCCAGCGGTTTGGGCAGTGTCCCTTCGTAGGACATCACCAAGCGCCAGCGGGCACGGGTCATGGCGGTAAAAACCTTGCGGCGGATGGTCGTCACCGAGTCGGAATCATCAGGCTGGGGAAACACATCCTGTAGATGCGGCATGAAGACGGCGACGAATTCCAGCCCTTTAATTTTCTCGACATACTGAACATAGATACCGCGACTGCCCCAATTACGCCAGTGGTTGGTGTGCCATTTAGCGTGACAGAGGATGGCGATCTGCCCCGGCGCGATGCCCAAATCCAGCAGTTCGCGGATTTTTTCATCGACAAAAGCTTTTTCTGAATCGCTGTCCTTGCAGGCGATCAAAGCCGGGAGAGGGCCGCTGCCCAGTTCATAGGACGTGAAATCGGGTTCGGGGCGATCTTCGGTCTGGCGCAGGGTATCGTCGGCTTCGATCAGACTGTGGGCGGCCTGACTGATTTCGCGCGTCGAGCGGAAGGGGACACGCAGGATGCGCGAACGTCCAACCACTGAAAGCCCTTTCTGAGGCCAACTGTAGGTATTGAAGATGCTTTGCGAGGGATCGTCACAGATGAACAGATTGCCATTCTGGCGTAGCAGGGCGCGAATGACCTGCATCCACGAAGGGGCGAAGTCCTGCGCCTCGTCAATGAAGATGGCATCATATGCGCCGAGCAGCGGGTGGTAGGGCTGAGTTTCGTCCTCACCCTCGCTAGTCACATCCAAGGGGAGCGTCTGCGCGGGTGATTGCAGAGCTTTGTAGGCCAGCGCAGCCACATCATCCCAATCATAACCAGAGTCGCCCTGCTCGGATTGATAGTCGCGGTAACGGTTGAACATAGCGTTGATGATCTCGCGCTTGCTCTTTTCGAGGCGCTGCCCACGCCCCTTGCGTTCGACTTCCAGATAAGCGTCATCGTCCAGCAGATTCATCTCTTTGCGCCAGGAAAATTCGCTGGCGACAAATTCTGTCGAGAGGTCAAGTTCCTGCAAAGCGGATTTCTCGTATTTGCGCAGCCAATCGCGCGTTTTAATCGGCTCATGCCAGCGATTACCGATGATGGCGCGGCAGATTTTGTGAAAACTGGCGACCTCGACCCGTTCTTCCGGCAGATTCAGGCGATTTTTCAGGTCTTTCGCCAATTCGACATTAAAGGTCAGCACCAGACTGCGTGCGTCCGGGTATTCTTCCGCCACATGGCGGACACGCCGCAGCAGGACGAGGGTTTTTCCGCTGCCTGCCACACCGCGTACCAGCCGCACCTGGGTATTTTCCGGGATGCCCAGCGCTTCGTTGGAGAGTTCATCATCATCGAACAGGGCGATTTGTTTGGGCAGCAGCGAATAAAGCGGTTCGCTGATAAGGCCATGCTGAACACGGGTGAGCGTCCCCACCGGGAAGCCGTCGTCATTCTGCACCACCAGCGAGGGATCGAGGATTTCGCGGATGATGTCGAGCAAATCGAGCGACATGGGATGTTCGAGCTTATATTTCCAGGGGAGGTTGTGGATGGCCTGCTGTAAATGCGCCGGACTGGCGAGCATTTCCTTGCCAACGACGGCGTGATAAGGCCAGATGCCTTTTTTCTCGAACTGCTGGACGACGCTCTGGCTGATGCGCGGCAGGGCGACCATAACCTGCCAGGGAAAGCGGAGACAGGTACGGCCTTTGTACTGCTCCCAGAGTTCAGCGCGTTCCTCGAAGCGCTTTTTCAGGTCGTAAGCGTAACCTTCAGCGGTGCGGATGGGGTTATCGTAGCTGGCGAGTTTGCCATCGCTGCGAACAGTATCGATGGTTTGCTGGTTGCCACCTTGCAGCTTGACCCAATCCTTGACTTCCAGCACGACCACGCCGAGCAAGGCGCTCACAATCACAAAATCGGGTTTGCTGCTGCCATCCGGCGTGACAAGATGCGGTTCGTAGTGATAGAAAAACTGCTTCTTCGGCAGATCGCGCAGCAGCCGATTGAGCAGCTTTTCGCCATAAGTTGGGGTGGTTACAGTAGACATTAGAAATATGTTCGTAAATAGTTATAAGAACGTTAGTCTGGTGAACAGTATAACACACGATTGCTAACCTATGGTCTACATTGCTTGGAGTGAGCGAAACAACCTTAGATGGTTGATTTCATTTCTCTAAGAATATGTTTGAAAATTAGGTGGCTTTCCTACGGAGAAGCCGTGATTAAAAACTATTGGAGAAATTAACTCTCAAATCGTACCTACCAACCCTGAAGATGGCACCATCAAAATTGTCTTATCACAGGAACGTAAAGACAAACCAGTAAGCCGCTTTTACATGAACCATTTCCATATTCAAATGACCTATTATCTTCTGCAATTCCTGAGCAATTAATCGAATTTGTGCATATGAGTAGGTTATGATAAATTTATATAGTTCACTCTTGATTATACCTAATATATGGCGGTTCTTATGGATAGCATAGATCCTACTACTGCATTTGCCTTTGATGTTTTGGGTGCCCTTCTTCCCACCGTTTTAGCTTTCATCCTTCGTGCAGTTCTTGAGGTTGAGGGCCACGTAAGCTCAACAGAGTTTTTTGTTTTTAGCTTTATTCTTGTCCTAAACACGACGTTTTATTTTGTTAGTGCTGTCGCAAGTCCTGATTATCCTGAAGTAAAATTAACACGACGTGCGCCGGGGCTTGTATTTCTTTTTCTTCTAACTGCGCTTGTGTTATTGGCTGTCCTTGTTGCTGCCAGCACTGTCGTCGCTGCTGATGCTGTCAAAAGTGTCAATAATGTCTGGCTGGGACTCGTGTTTGCCGGGGTATCTACTGCTGTTACTGCGGGAATCCGTCTTCGTTATCTCATACGAGCAAAGCAGCCTCAGACAAAACAAACCGTAAGCAACAGTAAGACAACATAACTCGATAACAGTAAACAGTAAGTAACAGTAAGACAGCATAACTTGTAAATAGCAAAAATGAAAATATAATAACTTTGTGCTCCTTATTCTTGGTCAAGTAAAGTAATCATAATTAACTGCTATTCTCATCACCTGAGAGGATATAATGCCTTCATAGGAAAATTTGCTCTTAAAGTTCTTACCTTAGATTAAGATTTACATTATTCACATTGTTGACAATAATGAACAAAACAAGGACAATTCCTTGGTCTTTTTCTCAAACAATTCGTTGATAATTGTGTTTAGAAGGAAAGTAGTAAGGAGCGAATGAATGGATGTCATAATCGCAGTCGGGGTAGTAGCGTTGCTGGCGCTGTCTCTTGCAGGTCTCATTGCATTCTTTGATCGGAAGAATGTGAGACATTCCCCAAAGTCAGCGCCAGAACCGCGCCATTAAGCAATTATATCAGTAAATGAGCCAAGTTACGCGCGTAACTTGGCTCATTTAGCGTTTTCTAATGGAAAATGTGATCCTTCACATATTGTCGATGAGTATTGTAGACAGCCTAATATTTACCTTTTTCCTTATATACAAATCAACTGGTCATCTCAGATTTTGGTAATCCGGTGGGATTAACATCTGAATTATATCCCGCTATCCATCACTCAAATTACTGGTATATAACTTTCTTTTATTCGACGGACACTTGCTCTGTTTAAGATCGGGTGATTATGGTTTGGTACGCACCTCCATTCTGCCAAAAGGAATTTTCAAAGGGTTCTGAGGTTATACAGTAAGTATGCAAGTGAGATGAGGAATAATCCCATGGGTATTGTCCCTGTCCACGAACAACTGATTTCCCAACTGAACGACCTCAATGATGAACAAGTCACCGCGTTGTTGGAATTCCTCAAGGTTATCCATCCAAATGAGCCTCACCGGGATTACGATGAAGCAAATGATCCACTTCTGAATGGTGAATTGTCCTTTTCCGGTTCGCCAGATTTAGCGGAACATGAACCGTACTTTGACGATTGACCACCGCGATTTCCGCCTTGTTCGGCCTCGCCACTGCGACTATTTTGAGCTTCATCCCCAGCCTCGATAGCTTGTACCGATTTACGAGTGTCCTTCTCCTAATCAGTATGGTCTACGTTTGCTAAATAGACCACCGCTGGGGCATATGATGGATGTTACTTGACCGGGAATACAGCCTGAAGTACCTTGATGGTAGAACTTTCGCCTAACGATCACTCCACAAGGAGGATTCGATGTTCGTTCCCATGAAAAAACACATCCTTAGCATTCTTTTTTTATCGATCATTCTTTCGCTCGTCAATGTCGTTCCGGTACGGATGCAAGGAAGCTGCAATACACTGCCGACTCGCCTGACCGTCGGCGGGAGCGGGAAAGTATCCTATACCGATGGCAATCCGCTCAATGTCCGCGCACAGGCTGACCGCAGCAGCGCTGTCGCCGGAGTGCTTCCCGAAGGCACAGGCTTTGATGTGCTGGAAGGCCCGATCTGCGCGGGTGATATCAACTGGTGGCGCATCCAATCGGGCAGTGTAAGCGGCTGGATTGCTGAGGCCGCCGATAATGTCTATCTGGTCGAACCACAGGTCAAGCCACTGCCGACTTCTGCTCCAAGTACCACCCTATCGCAGGGTGTACCCTTCGCGACATGGGACTGGAAAGCCTTTGTCGGAGATGGCTATGGCTCGGATACGCAAGACCCGTTGAGCATCACACCGCCGCCTGTGTATGCAGGGGATTTACCTGCTTTGCCCGTTAATCTCAATAACGTGCTGTTCGTCGATAATGCCAAGCTGAACGACAGCCAGAAGGCACTGCTGGCGCGCAACGGCTTCGTGGTCGTCCCTGCCGGACTCAAGCAGTTTGATGATGCCTACAGCGACACCGAAAACTGGAATTCTGTACCGCTCGATTATGATTATTCGGGAAATGCCGATAACGCTGGCAAGCTCGGCAATTCTTACTTCGTCACGACGGATTCGATGCTTCATGCACTGCATTATATCTTTGATAACCTGCTGACCGATCTGGAAAAAGATGCGCTGATTACGCGCGTGCAGGATATGACTCGCATCAGTCTGAACACGGCTGCCGAGCAATACCAGCAGGCACTTGGCACACCGTTGGAAGCACCCGCGCGAAATGCGGTTTTATATCTGCTGGTAGGGGAAAAGCTCTTTTCGCCGGACAGTGTATCCTCTGGCATAGATGACTCTATCGTCAGGGACGCGGATGCGCTGGTCAGCATGGCGATGGCAGGAGAAGGACAGCTTGAAATCCCCTTCCTGCCGGGATACATGGAAGATTTCAGCCAGTACCGCCCACGCGGTCATTATGCCGATGATCCGACGCTGCAAAATTATTTCCGGGGGATGATGTGGGTCAGCCGCATCACCTTCCGCGCGAACGACGACAGCGAAACACTGACAGCACTTATGCTGCTGCGGGCGCTCAAGGGCAACAGCGAAGCATTCAGCGATTGGCAGAATGTACACGATACGCTGACCTTCCTGATTGGCCCGGGGGATGATCTCGGCCCACCGGAATATGCGCCGCTGGCGGATGAAATTTTCGGCGCGGATTGGTCGCTGGGTAGTCTGAGCGACAGCACAAAACTGGCGGCTTTCCGTGACCGACTGGCGGCACTGCCGGGGCCACGCATCAACGGCTTGATTCTGCCAATGGACACACAGGCAGGCGAAGAAAAAGACCTAACGCGCGGCTTCCGATTACTGGGGCAGCGTTTCACCTTCGACGGTTATGTGATGCAGCAGCTCATGTCGCCTTATGTCGGCACGCGGGAGAATCCACGTCCTCTGCCGCTGGGATTGGATGTGTCCGCCGTGATGGGTTCGGATACGGCTTACTCGCTGGCAGCGGAAGCAGGCGCAATTAATTTCGAGCATTACGACACACAGGTCGCCTCGCTGCGCGGTCAGATCGGTTCGCTGACGCAGGACAATTGGCTGGAAAACACCTACAGCGGCTGGCTGTGGACATTGCAACCGCTGTGGCTGCGGAATGCGGACTCGTATCCGCCGCTGATGAAAACCGATGCGTGGCTGCGTAAGGATGTGCAAAGCGGGCTTGGAAGCTGGACAGAACTCAAGCATGACACGGTGCTTTATGCCAAACAGCCCGGCGGATTCGGTGGAGGCGGCCCACCGCTGGCGAGCTTTGGTTACGTTGAGCCGAATCCACTGGTGTTCGCACGGATTTCGGCAGTCGCGGCGCTGACATTCCAGGGGCTTTCGGATCATGGGCTGGTGGATTTAGTGAATTACACATCCAGCGATGCCCTGCTGACCTCGGCAAGCGAGCTAAGAAATCTTGCCGTTAGAGCGGCGGATTTTGCCGAAATGGCGAATAAGGAATTAGCGGGAGTGCCGCTCACCGAGGACGAGTTTTACAGCATTTCGACCTACAGCACCTATCTGTATATAGTCCTCCACACGCTCTATCAGGGTGAGGGCGAACCGCCTCCGGTAGCACTGGTGACGGATGTCGCCAATAATCCGGGCACTCAAACCGTGCTGCAAGAGGGTGTTGGCGGTGTGGATTATATCTACGTCGTGATTCCGACCAACGATGGACGGCTGCAAGTGGCACGGGGCGGCGTGTTCAGCTATTACGAATTCATCAATGACATCAACAAACGCATGACCGATGAAGAATGGCGTGGGCTGGTTGCGAACGGCGGTTTGCCAGCGCGTCCCACATGGGTCAGCGCGTTCTCTGGGTAATAGTCGGTTGACGCGCCTCGCCCGTTTTCACCATCAATGCGAAAATGGGCGAGGTGTTATTTTGTAGATTCTTAGGATTCGAGGGAGATTTTGATGCTCGATCCATTATCCGCAGGAGATTTTCCGCCGAATCCTTTGGAGAAAGCGGGATACAGACTCGAATTTCATGATGAGTTTGATGCGCCTGTGCTGGATACGCAGAAATGGTTTCCGTATTATCTGCCGCACTGGAGTTCACGGGAACGAACCGCGCCGCATTATCGCATCGAGGACAGCAACCTGATTCTGGAAATCGTCAAAGATCAGGCAGCATGGTGTCCAGAATTTGACGGCGCGGTGCGCTGCTCTGGTATTCAGACCGGGGCATATGCTGGCGCGTGTCCAGAATTTGACGGCGCGGTGCGCTGCTCTGGTATTCAGACCGGGGCATATGCTGGCGCGGTGGGGAGCAGCATCGGACAGTTGCAGTTCAGCAAAGCGTTAGTCGTGCGGGAAGCGCAAAATAATGTGCGAACCTATACGCCACAGTATGGCTATTTTGAACTTCGCGCGAAGGGATTGACCACCAACGCCAATCATGCGGCGTGGTGGATGATTGGCTATGAAGATGCGCCAGAACGCTCCGGCGAAATCGCCATTTTCGAGTTACTCGGCGCACATACCAGCCCGACAGAATCAAAAGTGAATTACGGTGTGCATCCCTGGGGCGACGCGACGCTCACGGACGAGTTTTACAGCGAGTCTTTCACGATCAACACCGCGCAGTATCATATCTACGCGGCGGAGTGGACACCGACGCATATCGATTTTTACATCGACAACAGCAAAATCAGGACGATCAACCAATCGCCTGCCTATCCGATGCAGTTCATGTTGACGCTGTACGAGCATCCCTTCGAAGGTGCGTGGTCAGGGGTTTATAATCCGGCTGCCCCGTATCCGAAAACCTTCAGCATTGATTACTTCCGGGCGTACCAGCCTATCGACGGTTACTTGCCGCGCTCGTAGAGCCAACCGAAGGTTTCATAGATGACTTTGATAGCCGCCCAGGTCGTGATGTCGGAATAATCGAGCGGCGGCGAGACTTCGACAATATCCATCGCGCGAATGGGCAGCGCGGCGAAGATCAGCCGTAAAAATTCGAGCAGTTGGCGTGTGGTCAATCCGCCTGCTTCCGGTGTGCCCGTGCCGGGAGCAAAAGCCGGGTCGAGGCAGTCAATATCGAGCGTGAGATAGATGCTGGAGAGGCCGCTCAGGCGTTGAATCACATCCTGCGCAATGGCTTCGATGCCGCGCTGGTGAATCGTCCGGGCGGAATGGACGGTGATGCCGGGATTTTCCTTCAGAAAGACCAATTCTTCCTCAACATAGGCACGAATGCCGCAAAACACCAGATGTTCCGGTTTCATATGCGGATATTCCAGCACACGGCGCTCGGTGCA
>JBGAGR010000001.1:0-146659 GCA_044226645.1 Aggregatilineales bacterium | reverse complement strand
CTGCGTCAATGGGTTGGTCGTTACACCCGTCGTACCCTCTCTTTTTCTAAAGAGGATTTCTATCACACCTTAGTTACTCATTGGTTCATTGTCGAACATAATCTCAGAATGGCTTCATCACTTACCATGTGACCACTATCCCATTTTCTGCTCCTTACTTTCAGTCTAACGGACATTTTTTCTCTCCGCTAAACTGGGGTAAGGCTAGGGATCTTATTGTTCAAGTTAGGCGAGATTCCCTGAACACATCTATTTTCGTGGATATGCAGACACTTACCCGTTATGAAAAGCTTGTTGTGGGTCGATTTTCGATCTCTCCTCTCATGCATTTGCATTATCGAGAAGCTGATGAATTGATTAGGGCAAAGGTCTGTAGTCGATATAAAAGGCTCTGGCGGGAAAAATAACGTGATGAATAAACAGGATGCCATCCTCTATATGGGCAAATTTGGAGGTCAATTGGGTGCTCTGAGCGGCATTGTAGTCGGCATATTAATCGGTTTCCCAATTTTCGCTATTAGCGCACTATTTGGGATATTTATTGGTCTTGTCTTCGGACTCGTACTTGGTTTGGCGCTCGGTCATTTCGTTGGCATCCTCAGCGTTACCTTCTTTTCGCCAATCCAAAATCGAATCGCCTATCGAATCGTCACTTTATTAAGTTATGCATTATTGGCCGCTGGCGCAGCATTTGAATTTTCTAAACGAATAACTAGCTACCGGACACTGAACAAAAGAGCGAGAGGAAGGGGATGAAAAAGGTGACGAAAACCGCTAAGGTTGAGTAACCAAACAACAACCGAAAGTGAGAAATCGCCATGCCCTCCATCAGCCTTCCTGAACGGTATAGTAGCCTTCACAGCTTCATCTTGCAAACCTTACCGGATAGCTGCGACACACGATTAGCCAATCTGTTGTTCATGATGCGCGGATTGTTTCTCGCTCGTAGTGTCCAACTGGACCACATCGCGCGGAAAATGCCGTCACGAGCCAAGAAGTTGAGCAGTGTCAAACGTTTCCGACGCTTTCTGGATAACCCATTGGTGCAGGTGCGGGCATGGTATGATCCGTTTGCACGCTGGATTTTGTTGTCCGTAGCCAGTGGCGGCGCGATCCATCTGATCATTGATAGCACTAAAATCGCCTTTGGTTTTCGTCTGGTGATGGTCAGCGTGGCGTATCGACGACGCACTCTGCCCATCGCTTGGATGTGGGCCTTGGGCAGTCGAGGACAAACCACCGCCTGCGTTCAGATCGCTTTACTCAGTCATGTTCGAAAATTGTTGCTTTTTGATGTACCTGTATCCTTAGTCGGGGACAGCGAGTTTGGTCGCCCTGTCCTGATTGCTCAATTACGCGAGTGGGGTTGGGATTATGCCTTGCGCCAACCCGGTGACCACCTGCTGTGGTGGCAAGGCAATGGTCGATGGCAGCGTATTGACAGTTTCCTCGATGAACCCGGTTGTCGCTGGCTCGGTTGGACGTGGTTGACCCAAGCCCACGACCAACTCACCCATTTGGTCATCTATTGGCGTAAAGGTGAAAAACTCCCATGGTTTCTAGCCACCAACCAACGAACCGTTCGTGCGGCTGTCCGTTTGTATCGTCGGCGCATGTGGATTGAGCAAATGTTTGCCGATTTGAAAGGTCATGGTTTCGATTTGGAAAGCAGTCATTTGCGTTCTTTCCTACGTCTTGGACGACTGACCCTCATCGTCTGCTTGTTGTATCTCTGGCTTGTAACACTGGGGCGTCATGTCGAGATTTCTCATTTGGTCGATTTGGTGGATCGTCATGACCGCCACGACTTGAGTATTTTTCGTTGGGGCTGGGACTTTCTTGAGCGGTGTTTAGCCCTCTCTGATCCCATTCCCCTTATCCACCCTTCGAACCTTTGTTTGGTGTCCGGTAGCTAGAACGAATATTTGCGTTCAAAGGTAATATGTTAGCGGATCCTTGGTATCTGTTTATTTTGGCGCTGGCGATGATTGCAGCATCCATCGCCAGTCAACGACTTGCAAATTGGTATATCAAAAATAGTCTTTCGATCATTTGATAAACAATCGTTCTTCGTAATTCTCACAACTCATCCAGTTGATGGGTAACAAGTCCGCCAACTAGCCCCTCAAAAATTGCTTAGATAGACCATGTATTCAGCACAAATTCGGATTAAGGTTGGGCTAATGGCAATCCATGTGAAGGAGTTTAAAATGGCGAACGATAAGCGGAATCGAGACGACCAACGTTCTGACAACCCTGATGAACCCATTGTCGCTGTTCCACTGCCAATCAACAATACAGGGAGCGGCTACGTACCCGCAGTTGTGCCGATTGTAACGGATGCCGACAGTGCAGATGCCAAGCGCAACGAAAAAAATGTGCGCGGGTTTATTGGCTATGATTCATCGGATGACCGTATTAACCGTGAAATAGATGATCATTTGTCGCAGCACAGTTACATTGATACCACCGCCGTGGTGATCACGGTCAAAAACGGTGAGGTCACGCTTGAAGGCAGCGTGCCTGACGCTGACCAAAAAGTTTATGTCGAAGAAGTGGTCGCCAAGATCGAAGGCGTTCACGGTCTGCATAACCATCTCACCATCACGAAGCCACAAGGTGCACTCAAGGAAAATACGTCTGGCAAGCAGTAAGCTAGATATACCCCACCCCAACCCCTCCCCGAAGCGTCAGGGAGGGGCTTTTAGGATGCGACCGAGCCATTTGATTTCGATTGAGGCAATTTATTGACTCATCGAAGATCCTATGGTAATTTTGTCGGCATGAAATTCTGTACGTGTCTTCCCACCTTCTGTTGTGCTGCGATGTGTTGTTGTATCGCCACATTGAATTCGCATTCTTCCGGAAGGGTTTAGCACTAGGGACGACCATTCATCACTTGCTACACGAAACCGATCCGAAAGATCGGTTTTTTTGTTGTTATACCCCCACCCTAGCCCTCCCCCGTAAACGAGGGAGGGAATAAATAGATGGTTTATGTTTTCAAGGATGTGAAGATGGCGAGTCAGAATTGGAAAGATGTGCTGGCGGAGCAAATCCCCGACGAGCGCGGACAGGAGATCGAGACCTTTGCCGGACAGGTGGAACTGCGCAAGCAGAACAAGGTCGATGAGAAGGTGTTCGCCGAAACCCGTTTGCGCTGGGGCATCTATGGACAGCGCTACGACAACGGGCAGCGCTATGACGGCGAGAAAACGCAAACGCTGCGCTATCCCGCTGGCGACCTGACCAAAGGGCCGAGCACCTTTTGGGACGCCCCCGGCATGGTGCGCATCAAGATTCCGTTTGGTGGGGTGAACCCTGATCAAATGGAAGTGCTGGCCGAGGTGGCCGACGAATACTCGGACGGCATTCTGCATGTAACCACGCGGCAGGACTTCCAACTGCACTTCGTCCATATTGACGACACGCCAGATTTGATGCGGCGGCTGATGTCGGTGGGCATCACCACGCAGGAGGCCTGCGGCAACACGGTGCGCAATATCACCGGATGCCCGCTGGCAGGGGTGTGCCATGATGAGGCGTTTGATGTGACGCCCTATGCCAAGGCGATGGCTTATTTCCTGCTAGGGCATGGCGATACGCAGGACTTCGGGCGCAAGTTCAAGGCGGCGTTCTCCGGCTGCGAACAGCATGCCTGCGCACTGGTGAATATGCATGACTTCGGACTGCTGGCACGGGTCAAGCAGGTGGACGGCGCGACCAAACGGGGCTTCGCCATATTCGTAGGCGGCGGCTTGGGGACAGTTCCGCATCAGGCCAAGCTGCTGGACAGCTTTGTGCCAGAAGAAGAAATCCTGCCGATTGCCCAATCGATTGCGCTGGTGTTCGCACGGCTGGGTGAGAAGAAGAACCGCAATCGTGCCCGTATGAAGTTCCTCGTGGAACAGTTGGGCATCGAAGAATTCCGTAAGCTGGTCTATGAAGAACGGGCCAAGCTGTCACCGGACATTCGCTGGACGGAATATCTGAACGAACTGCCGAACTACAGAGAAATCCCCGCTAAGCAGCCCTTCTCGCTGAATGGTCAGGCGCGGCCGGAAGGCTTCGAGGAATGGTACCAGACCAACATCTACAAGCAGCGCCAAGAAGGCTACGCGGTGGTGTATATCAACCTGCCGCTGGGGGACATGACCTCCGGCCAGATGTTCAAGCTGGCTGATCTGGCGCGAAAGTATGCGGGGGACAGCGTGCGCACGACGGTCGAGCAGAACATGGTGCTGCGCTGGGTCTCAGAAGCCGATCTGCCGGAACTGTTCAGCGAACTGCAAGCGGTCGGGCTGGCGAACCCCGGCATCAACACCATCGTGGACATCACAAGCTGCCCCGGCACCGATACCTGCAAGCTGGGCATCGCGTCGTCACGCGGGTTGTCGAGCGAACTCCAAGAGCAGCTCACAGCCAAGCTGGCGATCCTGCCTCCGGCGGTCAAGGAACTCAAGATTAAGGTCAGCGGGTGCTTCAACTCCTGCGGACAGCATCATGTGGCGGACATCGGATTCTTCGGTAACAGCCGCCGTTCGGGGAACTATCTGGTGCCGCACTTCCAAGTGGTGCTGGGTGGCAAGTGGAAAGAGAACGCGGGCAGCTTCGGCATGGCGATTGGCGCGGTGCCCTCCAAGCGGGTGCCGGAGGTACTGGAAGCCATCACCAACCGCTATTCGAACGAGCGCAACGCTGACGAGAACTTCCAGACGTGGGTGACGCGTTTGGGCAAGAAAGAAATCAAGGCGATGCTGGAACCCTTCACCAAGATTCCAGAACACGATGTTGATCCGACCTTCTATACCGATTGGGGTGACACACGCGAATACTCGTTGGGCGACATCGGCATCGGGGAGTGCGCGGGCGAAGTGGTGTCGCTGTTCTCGATGGAAATCGCCAAGGCCGAGTCCAATCACTTCGAGGGTTTGGTGGCCTTTGACGAGGGCAAGTTCGCCAAGGCGGATGAACTGGCTTATCGGGCGATGCTGCTGGCGGCTTATGCGCTGGTGCGGACGCGCTTTCTCGCCTTGCAGGACGAGCCGAATAAGATCGTCGAGGAATTCCGGCGCACGTTCTATGACACCAAGCTGTTTTTCGACCAATACGCGGGCGGCAAGTTCGCGAACTACCTGTTTGACCGGCACGAGAATCCGCCGGAAACGGTGGACTCGGATACGGCACAGCGGGTGCTGGGCGAGGCGCAGTTGTTCATCGAAGCCTGCTACTCGGCTGAGGCGCGGGTCAACGGGCAGATTATCGGGCTGAGCTAGACATATACCCCACCCCTAGCCCCTCCCCAAAACACAGGGAGGGGAATAAGGCAGGTTCGAAAAAGGATGTATAGAAGATGATACCGTTTCGCACACAGGTGAAGTTTTTCCTCGATACCAGCAGCCCGATTAATGAGGCGCTGTTTACGGGCGTGTTTCAGCGCTGGATTCGTGACCAAGTTTTAGGTGAGCTGGTGATCGATGTAGCGGACTACCGGCATGTGTTCCAAGGGCCGGGAACGGTGCTGATCGGTCATGAGAGCGATTACGCCATTGATAACCGTGATGGCCGGTTGGGGCTGCTGTATACCCGCAAGCGGCAGACAAGTGAAGATGTGACGGCGCAGCTTCGCACGGCGCTGCAACGGGCGCTTAAAGCGGCGGAACTACTCGAACAGGACGCGGCGTTCACGCCTGCATTGAAGTTCAAGCTAGACGAGATTGAAGTGCGGCTGGTTGACCGGCTGAGGTGAGCGCTGTGCTCGGTGAGTTCTACGGCGGGCATCCGGTGCAGGTCGAGCAGGTGCAGGGTGATCCACGCGAGTTGTTCGCGCTGCGGGTCACGGCGCAGGGCGTGGCCAGTCTGGCGGATTTGAAGGAACGGGTCGGGACAGAGGTGTAGTCCCAAGTCCTGAGTGCCGAGTATTGAGTCAAAAGCGGTGGGCGATGGTTCACCGCTTTTTTTATTGGCAATTTTTTGGCGATTTCGCCATGCTTTTTGGCAAATTTGACACATATTCGGCGGATGGCCCGGCTGAAAACGCGGCAATCGGCTGTTGGTATGTCCGCCGCCAAGATTGCCAAATCCCAATACTAATGCATTTAACCATAGAGACGCAGAGAAAGAGGAGAGAAAAAACATACCCTCATTATAGAACAAATGATCTTAAAGTCAAGTTATAGGATGGTTTGAAAGGTAGAGCCCCCTCCCAACCCTTCATCAGCACGTTCGCAGGCTCACTCCGCTGATAGCCATAAAACAGGGAGGGGAACTAAGAGGCGGCCCGTTGAGCGTTCAGTTCGAGCAGGCGGCGCAGGAGTTCTTCATCGCCTTCAGGGGTGCGCCAGAGAACCTCACCCCCCGACCCCCTCTCCGCACGCAGCGAAAGAACCTCACCCCCCGACCCCCTCTCCGTGTACAGAGAGGGGGAGATTAAATCATCCCAACCGTAGGCAGAGAGGACAGCGGCGTCTAGGGTGTCATGAAGTTGGGCGAGACGTGGCGCAAAATCGCGGGCAGGTTTGACCAGTTTTTCCCCATTGGGTTTGCCTGCACGATGGGCGACGAGGGCATTATACAAATTGGTGAGGGTGCGTTCTTTGAGCGCTTTGCTGCTGCTGCCCGCGCCCAAGGCGATTAAATCCGGCGGGTTGAGCCATGCTTCGCGTTCCTCATTGAGCTGCTTGGCGGCAGCGCTGATGGCGGCATGGTGTGGGCTAGACGTGTCCTCTTTCCCCGGCGACCACGGGAAGGGGAAGGTTTCGAAGGTGGTGGTCGGGGTATAGCGGGGGTCATTGCCAACGCCTAACCATGTGCCCAAACGCAGCGCCCAAATTTCGTGCAAGTAACTGTGCAGCACACCGAAAAAGTAGTCGTCTTCACGGGCGAAGACAATCACAGCATCGTTACACAATACATTGGAAGAAACCCAAACGAACATTCTATGCTTTGAGTGTCGTGGAGTGGCAATATAGCGATTTAAGCCACTTAACGCCGAACGCATACCGGGTCTAGCCTCAGCGTAAATCCACCATTTTATACGGTAAGCATCGCGGTTATTTTTTTCTCGTTCAGGGTAAACGTTTTTTTCTACATATTCAAAAGGAGCGAGATACTTTTTAGCGTCATCAAGAGACATTCTTGGAGGAAAATCAATTGTCCAGTACCCTCGACTTTTTTTAGTGATATCTGCCGCATTTAGAACTGGTCTTACGACATCACTATTTTGGTTTCCAGTTGGATTAGTTTTCTGAAGAAACTGCTTTGCAAGTTCTGGCTTTACATCAAAACTACCTTTTGGAGATGGTCCTTGAAAGGAAATATTGATGTTTTCTGGCAATATCTGTACTTTCGTAATATCAAGCGTTGACACTAAATCTGAAGTAATCGTAACAACACTTTTGCCATCAAGTAGTTTTTGTTCTTCTTTACCCGAATCAAATCCGACAATTGAAATGCGTACCGCTGCGCCCGCTAGTACCCATGCTCGATCACTCCATGCCATGAAAATATCGCCTGTGTTCTTGATTCGATCAAGCACAGCACGATTTGCCCCACCCCTAATGGAATTAGTCGCCAACAAGCCCGTCCGCTTCGCTTTCCCCTTTTCAATTTGAACCCGGGCTTTTTCATACCAATAACAGACCAAATCTGCAAAAGCGGGGACACGCCCATCATAAAGATGGAATAGATCATCCACGTAGCTGCCTAGCTCGCCACGTATTCGGTTGCCGCCCAAAAACGGCGGGTTGCCCATGAT
The DNA here is from genome assembly GCA_044226645.1 of Aggregatilineales bacterium. Taxonomy (GTDB): domain Bacteria; phylum Chloroflexota; class Anaerolineae; order Aggregatilineales; family Phototrophicaceae; genus CFX2. Next base: position 138,903 of record JBGAGR010000001.1, on the reverse strand, counting down.
GACATCCACTTCCGGCCAGTCGGGTTCGTAGGGGATAAGAACCTCACCCCCCACCCCTCTCTCCGTGTACAGAGAGGGGGAGTCAGAGGTGTGTTTTGGTTCTCCCTCGCTGCTTGCCGAGAGGGAGTTAGAGGGTGAGGTTCTGGATGGTTGAGCTAGTACATTCCTCAGCATAGATAGCACAGGTTCTGGCTTTCTTAACACATCCTCGTTCTGCACCCGAATGACACGCATTCCCTGACTTTCAAGGAAAGCCGTTCGCAGTGAGTCTTCTTCTTGTGTGTATTGGTGAATATCACCATCCACTTCGACAATCAGATTAGCCTCGGCGCAGTAAAAGTCCGCGATAAAACGGTCAATGGTGTGCTGGCGACGGAACTTCAACCCTTCAAATTTGCGGTTCCGCAGCAGTTCCCACAACGCATCTTCGGCAGGCGTCGCTTCATGGCGCATTTGTCGGGCCAAGGGCTTCAACTTGTCCCACAACTCCGTCGGAGTCAACCAGCGCCGTTCCTTCTCTGCCCAAGCAAGAACCTCACCCCCCACCCCCCTCTCCGTGTACAGAGAGGGGGAGTCAGAGGTGTGTTTTGGTTCTCCCTCTCTGCCTGCGGAGAGGGAGTTGGAGGGTGAGCTTACTGCGATCTTTCGATAGCGCATGATGGCATCGTCGCAGACAATACGGTCGGGTTCGTCAGGGCTGTTCTTGTCCTTCAAAACGGGATGGGGCAGTTGGCGCGGGTGCGGCTGCTTGCGGGAATTATAAAAGTGCAGAACACCGCCCTCATCTTCGTAGCGCCATTGGAGATAACCAATCCAGACCACGACTTTGGCGAGGTTGGCGGCGAATTCGTCTTTCTCGATGCCATACAACTGGCGCGGCGTGACCACATCACGGAACGGCAGCCCCAGCGGTTCGAAGAATTTACGGACACGGCCTTCCAAATCCTTGAGTGCCCGCAGGCTCATATAGAGGAAGTTGCCGCTGCCACAGGCTGGATCGAGCACACGGACGGTTTCAAGGCGGGTCATCATGCGATTATGCAGCGCCAAGAGTTGGTCGTAGGTCTGCTGTTTGGTTTTGGGGGCGTCGGTATTGAGATAGGTTTGCAGCAGCGGTTCGGCTTCGGCGCGGAGGGCATCCCATTCACGGTAAAGGGGCTGCATCAAAACCGGATCAACCACCAAGCGGATGTCCGACTCGCCGGTATAGTGCGCTCCCAACTGCGCCCGTTTGCTGATGTCGAGCGCACCTTCGAACAACGTCCCGAAAATGGTGGGGTTGACGAAGCGCCAATCGGCCTCGCTGACTTCGCCCAGCAAGTTAATGCCGTCGGGGATTTGAGTCAGGTCAAGCACTTCATAACCGTCGCCAGCGCCTTCGCGCGAGTCGCGGAAAATGCCACCGTTGAAATAGGGCGTGGGTTTCATCACAAAGTTTTCGCGCTGCCCATCCATGGCCGCGAATAAGCGTCCCATTTCTTCTACAAATTCACCGGGTGCGCTTTTCGCGCCATCGACCAGATAACGGAATACGGGTTGGTCAAAGGGGGTGGGCATCAAACCAACATCTTCGGCGAACAGGGCAAAAACCAATTTGGTGAGGAAACGCGCCACCCGCATGGCTTCCCACTTGTGACCCTGTGCGTCGGTGTGGTTACGCATGAGGTCGGCCAGATGAGCAAATTTCTCGGCCAATTGCAGCGTGATTCGTTCGCGCCGTTCCAGTTCACTCTGGCGTAAGGCTAAGAACTGTTCGGGACTTTCCAGCAGCCATGTGATGAAGCGCAAATAGTCAGGCCGCAGCAAGTCTTCATTCTTGAACACGAAGGGCAAGCCGCTGGTGTTCGGCCATTGGGGATAAATGCGATATTCGAGGAAATCGCAGACCACCAGCAGGGGCGGATTATCCAAGTCCCCTTTATAGGCCAGCAACTGCGCGTAGGCATCATCTAAATCACGATGCTTGCCTTTGTACTCCCACGCGAATCTGCCTTTGTACCAGACATCGGCGCGGCCTTTGCCACCGGTAGCCTTGGTCACCTGTTCCTCGAAGGTAAAGAATGTACCTTGTGGGTCAAGTTCTGTCGGCGTTTTGTGGCCGACAAGCTGGCAGAGTTCGTTAAAGTGGCTCTGGGCGGCCTGCTGTTCACGGAGTTGGCTGTTTGCCCAACGGTCAACAAAATCGCGGGGTGTGATCATCGACGGCTTTGTCCTTGATGTGGTATGTCCTCATATTTTAGCAGAATCATTTCCACAAGCCTAACCAGCAATACCCATCAATTCCTAAAGCAATCAGTTCACGAGTTCGGCACTGAGAAAAGACCGCGCCCCCAAGGTTTCGACGTAGAAGATGCGGTAGGTGCGCTGTGGCTCGAAGGGATTCATGTCCTTTTCGGGGATGCTGATCTTGACGGTTTCGTAGCTGGAACGCACTTTGGCGTAGAAGTAGCTATCGATGACGCGGCCTTGATCGAGAATATCGAAGCGGTGAGCACGGCTGTGAACCTCGTCTTTGACCAGTTCGACACGGCCTTCGATAGCGTGGACAGTCGGCTTGGTGATGTTCGGGTCGCCCATCGAGCGGTAGATTTCCAAGCTCTGTTTATAGGAACGCTGGGCATACCACAGCAGCAAAGCCACCAGCAGGACGATAACCCCAATGGCTGGCAGTGCCATTGATCCCAACTGCGTATAAATCTGCTTGAGTGGCTCGCCGAAGAAGAAGACGGTCATACCGACGGCGAGCGCTAGCAGGACGATCAATAAAACCACCAAGCGCGGTGAGGTCTTGCTGTATTGGTCAGCATTGGTGCGGATGAAGTCCTGCCCAATGTCGATGATTTTTTGCTGGGCGGGCGTCAGCTGTGCACGGCGGTTGGTTTCCAGATCGTCAGCGGTGAAGCCATAGGTCTGGCGCAAGAGTTGGTCGTTGTCGGTCATGAAAGTTCCTTGATTATGTTGTCCGGTAAAGTGTCAGGCAATGGTTTGTGCCGCCGAGGGCTAAAGCCGCACGGCTATCAAAAGGGACAAGCGCACTAAAGGCGCTTCAAAATCCGGCTTGATGTATGTCAATCCGAATTTTCGCCCACATGGATAAAAAATCACTGTAGGTCAATCATTTGATGGATAAATGTGGCGGGTAATGATTACAAACTCACTTACGCTTTTCAAGAGAATTTTTTCGGCTGGTGAATAGGCTGGGTGGTCGATTGCTGATCACTCTGGCGGGTGTTACACTCGCAGTGTCCCACTACAAATTAAACAGGTGAAAAAATGGCATTGGCGAAACGAACTTTAGGACGTACCGGTTTGGAGGTGACTCAGCTTGGCTTTGGCGCGATGGAAGTGCGCGGCAACCGCATCTGGGGCGGGCGTCCGTGTACCGATGAACAGGCCGAAACCATCCTGACGGCAGTGCTCGACTCGGGTATCAACTTCATCGACACGGCCAATGCAAGAGCGAAAAATGTAACCATCCTGACGGCAGTGCTCGACTCGGGTATCAACTTCATCGACACGGCCAATGACTACGGCAAGAGCGAAATGTATATCGGGCAGTACCTCTCCAAGCGGCGAGACGAGTTCTATGTGGCGACCAAGTGCGGCTGCACCATGCAGTTCGCGGGCGATCACGACGAAACACCGCATTACTGGAACCGCGAGAACATCATGCGGAATATCGCTGACTCGACCATGAAGATGCGCACGGATTACGTCGATATTTTGCAGCTGCATAATCCCGACGTGAAAACTACCGAGGATAATAAGCTGGTGGATTTGCTGAACGAATTGAAGTCGGCGGGCGTGGTCAAGCACATTGGCTGCTCATCGACTTCGCCGCATCTGGCGACCTATATTGATTGGGGTGTGTTCGACGTGTTCCAAATCCCATATTCAGCGTTGGAACGCCAGCATGAAAACCAGATCACGAAAGCCGCAGAGGCTGGCGCAGGCATCATCATTCGCGGCGGCGTGGCACGCGGCGAACCGGGCGAAGGTCTAGGCGGACAAGATCGGTGGGAGAAGTTCGAAAAGGCCGGACTGGATGAACTGCTGGATAAGGACGAAACCCGCACCGGCTTCCTGCTGCGCTTTACGCTCAGCCATCCGCACTGCGATACGACCATCGTCGGCACGGTGAACCCTGACCATCTTAAGGAAAATCTGGCCATCGCCGCGAAGGGACCGCTGGCCGCCGATGTGTATGCCGAAGCCAAGAAGCGGCTTGATGCGGTCGGCGAAAGCCCTGAATAGAGAGCAAATCCTCACCCCCTGCCCCCTCATCAGCACGTTCGCAGGCTCACTCCGCTGATAGCCATTTCATGGCAGAGGGGGAACCCAGAAAAGCACTCGGTGCAATTCACCAAAGCAGCAGTGGCTATTGATAGGGAAGTTGAACGTTGATGCGTTAATCTACTTATTGGTAGAATGTAACAATAGACTCCATTAGCTACTTGAGAGGAAATATCATAGCTACCCCTGCTGAAACAACGCTGGTTATCGGGCATCGCAACCCGGATATGGACGCCATCGCCTCGGCCATCGGCTACGCGTGGCTGCTGGAACATACCGGCACCGAGAAATATACAGCGGGCCGCACAGGACAGGTTAATGCCCAGACGGCCTTCGCCTTGGATCATTTTAAGGTTGAAGCGCCGGTACTGGTGACGGACGTGCGCACACGCGTCAGCGATCTGGTGGAAAGCATGCCGTCGCTGCACCGTGGTCAAACGCTGCTGGAAGCCTGCCAGAGCATCGCCCGTACGCGCCGCCCTGCTCCACTGCTGGACGACAACCAGAAGCCCATCGGCTTGATTTCGGGCGCGGGCTTGTTCGCGACCATGGCTGACGCGCTCAGTTCGACGTCGGTGCTGGCGCTGGCGAAAGAGTTTGACCGTCCGGCAGAAGCGGCAGTTGATACGTCGAGCATCATGCTTCAGGGTGAAGAATACATCCGCGATGTCATCAGCCAAGTGCTGCGCTCGGATTATGACGAGTTTTTGGTGATCGACGAAGACGGCGCATATATCGGGCTGGTGCGTAAGTCCATCCTGCTGTCGCCACCGCGCCGCCGCATCGTGATGGTTGACCATAACGAATTGGCGCAGGCTGTCCCCGGGCTGGAAGAGGGCGAAGTGGTCGAGGTGCTGGATCATCACCGCCTGAGTTCGATGCCGACTTCGGTGCCGATCCGTTTCCATGTTGAGCCGGTGGGAAGCTGCTCGACGCTGGTGGCGGAACACGGCATCGAGCAGAAGATGGCCTTCCCAGAAGGCATCGCGGGGCTGCTGCTGTGCGGCATCCTCTCGGATACGCTGACCTTCCGTTCGCCCACTGCCACCGAGCGTGACCGTGCCGCTGCGCTCAAGCTGGCGGTCATGGCGAAGCTGGCCGGAGCCAAGGACAAAGAAGAAGTCGTGATGCAGAAGATCAACGACTTCGGCCAACAACTCTTGGCAGCGGGTGCTGGCTTGGGTATGCGTCCGATTGAGGAAATCGTCAACACGGACATCAAGTTCTACGAGAACAACGGCGCGAAGGTCGGAATCGCCCAAGTGGAAGTGGCGAATCTTTCGGAACTCAGCCCGCGTCTACCTGCGCTGCGCGACGCGCTAGAAGAAATGACCAAGAGCCAGAAGCTAACGCTAGCGCTGTTGATGGTTACCGATGTGGTGTTGGGCAACAGCCGTCTGGTGGCCGCAGGTCAGCCGCGTGTAATCGCCACGCTGCCCTATGCCCGTCTGGATGATGATACGCTGGACGCTCCCGGCATTATGTCCCGCAAGAAACAGTTATTACCCACTGTGCTGGCGGTGCTGTCACAGTCAGTGTAGCTCAGAAGGCGGTTCAGTCGCGAGGATTGAACCGCCTTTTCCTAGTCGGGACGAATACCTCGCAGCTTGCTGCGGGGAGTTTCATTCGCAATTTTCTTCACATTCGCCACATTCAGTGTGTATTTGTCGGCGATATCGGTGGTGGCGGCGACGCCAATTTGGTTGTTCGTTGCCTTTTGAGCGTCGTTTGGCGGCAGTGGCGGCGGCATTGACATTGGCAATACTGGCAGCAATTTCGGCAATGGCAAATGTGGATTTTGTGCCAGATTTGCCACAGTACCCCTAACTGTTACTACGGGCGGAAGGGTAGCAAACCCCAATTTGATTCGGAAAATTCGTCGGATTCTTCAGAATCAGAATAGCGGTTAGCTATTGGCTTTTAGCTCCAACCCCAATCTGTCGCAAAGGTCGTCACCGGCGTCCGTGTCGTCATTATCGGAACTGTCAGAGGCTCAAGCCTCTGCCTGAGGGAATAACAGGTGCTGAAGCGCACAAAAGGTTGACAGTCGAGTACAAGACTCTGCGAGGACGGTGAGCGAGAATGGCAGCGGAATATTTGGTTTTTAAGGTGCGATGTGATTGGGTGTCAGCAGGAGTTTACCGTGATATCCCTAACCCCAATCCTAAATCACCACGTTCGCATGCTCACTCCGGTGAAAGCCCGTAGTAACAAGGCAAGGGAGAAATACAAATGCTCTGATGATTATTTTATGACAGGTTGGGAACGAATGGGTTACATTTTGGAAGAACATTTTATAACTGATTGCGAGGGTTGATGCTAACCGTTTGGAGGGAGCAGGGAGGCGAAGTAGGTTGGGGATGGTTGGTAAAGGGTTTGTCGGGTTAACCGAAAGAATAATAGTGCTGAGTCAAAATCGAACAGAGTAGCGCAAGGTAATTTGCACATTTAAAACGGGAGTTATCCTGTCGCGTCGCTGATACCTGTACACACGCCAAAGCTACTGAACAGATACAGCGAACCGAGCAGGCAGGACATGCGCTGCACAAAATGCCCATAGCTAATTAAACGCGGAAATTCGCCTCACAAGTACACGGCCACAGGCTCTTGGTAACACGCTTTGAACGTTCGATACTGGCTTTGATGAAAGTGGATGATGATGGTCAATGCTTCACTTTCGCTCAACTGCTCGGCTCGCTGCCGTCCTTTATTCCCCTCGCTCAATAATCGTCCTTCTTGCTCATCCTCCATCGTCTAGCAGAAATCATCGACAGCGCAATCCAGTTCCAGTAAACTCATTTCCGATGCCTCTTTGATTGGGTTTTGTCACCTGATTGATTACTCGATCTTTTTCCCTGAGCCATTTCCTTATCTATAACTTACGTTATGTAGCTAATGTTGTTACCGCGCCACCTACTAATGCCTTAGCATTCTTTCCGAGTTGGTTATTCAGTCACAGCGAATCGTTGACATTATTTTTACGCCTCAACAGGGTTTTTGGTTTACAACAATTGAATGTCCATTCTGCTTGGGGCAATATGCTCGTTTAGCAATTACAACGGCTGCCCACAATATCGTCTTGTTGATGAAAGTGCTTTTGGTGCGCCTGCTTGGTGTCCAAGCGCACCTTACCTTCCGAGTGCCGGACAATGCTACTTAGGGTGCAGTACATGCTCCAAATCATTCACTTCCCCACATAATGCAGTTTTCACGCGTCGTTAAGGCTGGAATAACTCCCATAACTGCTCGATGATGCTCCGGTTGCGCGTGAAGACGTGCAGCAGAACGGCCATTAGCATAAATGTGGAAATAATCAAAGCCCACATCAACGGGGTAGGCGGAACAAACACGAAGAAGTCCGACAGGATAAACGGCACAATCGCGGTCAAAACGGTCAGCACCACCCCCAGCAGAACAATTCGCCAGTGCTCAAGCATCGTGCGCGGCTCGAAGAGTTCCACACCGCAAACGTTCCAGAAAATCAGTGTCCCAGTTAAGGTGAGAAACAGGGTAATTGCGCTGCGGGCGGCGGCCACATTATTGTTGCTTCCATAGTAGGCCACGACATACATCAGCGCCATGATCACCGCACCAATCGTCCCCGACGTGATGACATATTCCAGCACGTCGCGCCGGAATCGCGCCATATGTCTGGGCCGTAGGATTTTGAAGGCGATCAGTGTCGCCGGGATATTGACCGTGCCCAGTGTAATCCAACTGATTTGTGCTGGACTGGTCGGGAAGGGCAGCGCCATAAATCCGATGAAGAAGATCAACACAATCGTGTAGAAGTTCTTCGACAAAAACAGCTTGATACTGCTGAAAATCGTCTGGGTGATTTCTTTCCCTTCGAGGAAGGCTTTCGGCAGTGTGGACATGGCGTTATTCAAAAGCACGATCTCGGCGACGTCCTTGGCGATCTGTGCGCCGTCGTTCATCGCAATCGCCAGATGCGCTTCCTTGAGCGCGGGCACGTCATTCACCCCGTCGCCGACCATCGCCACGTATTGTCCCTCTTGTTTGAGGGCAGCGATAATCCGGCGCTTGGTTTCCGGTTCAATGCGCGCGAACAAATCCCCGTTGACGACGACCCCGCGCAGCTCGGCGTCAGTCATGGCTTCCAGTTGGTCGCCGGTGTACGCCTTACGGATATCCATGCCCGAGGCCGCAGCAATTGACTTGACCGTTTCGAGGTTGTCGCCGGAAATCACCTTCAGGGCGACGTTCTGCGCCTTGAAGGCATTGAGTGTATCCTGAATATCCGGTCGAATCTGGTCGGTGAGTACGATCAGTGCCAGTGCTTCGGACGTGCCTTCTAAATGCCCTTCGACCGGTGGCTGTGATGAACGGGCGAAGGCGAGGACTCGCAAGCCCTGTTCAGCTAAAGTCTTGGCTTGTTCGGCAGCTTCGGCATTCACCTTGGCATTGATGACTCGCTCCGGTGCGCCGAGAATAAATGTTTCTTCAGGGAAGCTGACCGCGCCCCATTTGCGGCTGGAGTTAAAGGGAATCTCATTGATTTTGATAGGTGTCGAGCCATTGGTAGTGACGGTTGGTAACACCTCGGCAATCGCGGCTGCGGTGCGATTTTTATAGGATAAGCTGCCCGTATACAGCCGTAGATTATCATGCAGCTGTGGCAGCGTCCGGCTGTTCAGGGGAATGATCTCACTCACGGTCAGCACGTTGCGGGTCAGTGTTCCGGTTTTGTCGAAACACAACACGGTGACATTCGCCATCGACTCGACTGCGTTCACCCGTTGGATCAGCGTCTGGAAGCGGCTGATGCTAATCGCTCCAATCGTCAAGGAGAGGATAGCGGTTAACACCAAACCTTGTGGCACAATGCTGCTGACGAAGACCACTAGGCTGCGCACGATTTCTAAGGTGCTCAAGTCAGCCAGATAGCCGGCGATTCCCAGCATGGGCATGACGATCAGCATGATAATCAGCGCCACCTGTACCACCGCAGCTAACCGCTTCTGGGTCGGCGTCAGAACATTTTTATAGGTTTTGGCGATGGTGGACAGGTTGTTGATGGTGCTGTTCTTACCTACGCGGGTCACAACCATCACGCCGGAACCAGCGATACAGAATGAACCCGAAAAGGCTTCAGCATCGGCCTCTTTGAAAACGGCGTCGGACTCTCCTGTAAGCTGGGATTCGTCCATTTCAAGGCTGTCACTTTTTAGGATGCGACCATCGACGACCAGACGATCACCGGGTTCAATCGGGATGACGTCGTCCTTCACAAGGTCATGAATCGGCACGCCTACCAACTGCCCATCCCGCCAGACCAGAATATCTTTGGCGGCTAGCGCGGCCAGTTGATCGAGCTTGCGTTTGGCGCTGATTTCTTGAAACATGCCAAGGATAGAGTTGGTGACGACACTGAAGCCTGCAAATAACGCCGTCGAATAATCGCGTAAGGCGAATACCACGATCATCAACAGAAAGAAAACAATATTGAAGATGTTAAAAATATTATCTCGGAAAATTTGCCAGTAGCTGCGCCCGACGCGTGCTTTAAAGGCATTACTTTCGCCGCGCCGCACACGTTCCGCAACCTGCGCCGCCGTTAAACCAGTGTAGAGGGATGGTTGAGAGGCCAAGGGTTACTCCTGCACAGAGAAATATCTTTCATCATACCAGAGATTAACATCTTGAAAAAGAAACCTTCGAAGCCGTAATCAATGAAGTCGAGGCTTGACGCTGAGCCACCCGTTGCTATAATTTCTACCTGTAAATAGGGCTCCGTAGCTCAATTGGCAGAGCAGCTGACTCTTAATCAGCGGGTTCTGGGTTCAAGTCCCAGCGGGGTCACATTCTAGGACTTTACTCGAACAGGTGGCGGCAACGTCACCTGTTTCGATTCTTGCGGGGTTCTCCGAAGTTCCCTCACCACCGCTTACCTTCTCGCAGACTTCACGCAGGTAAGCAAATGGCGGTAGTAAATCCACACATTCTATCTCGCCCTCAGTATTGACGACGACTCTCTCAACCACATTCCGCAGCAGTTCCTTCTGGTCACTGCGCGATAATGTTTCATACAGTATACCTAATTTTGCAATTATGGTGAGCGCCTCATCCAAATCGTCGATATAGCTCTCACATTTCTGGTCGAGCAAATCCAGATTTGAGCGCAGTTTATGGCGCTTGTCCTGCCACTCTGCCCATAGATTACGCCAGTTTTCCTCAGTGACCATCGTCGCCGCGTAGAGCCGCAGGACTCTGGCTTCCTCTTCATCAATCTGCTTCAACGCCCGTTCAATCTCGGTACGTTCATCCGGGCGCAGCCGTCCAAGTTTGTCGGCCACCTCATTGATATAGTAATCACGAATGAGAGGGATTAACTCATCATCGACCTGAACCTGCTGGAGGTGGGAAGAAAGCTGGCTTTCAACCTCAGAACAAAGAAAATGAATGGGGTGACGATCCAATCGATAGTGCGCGGTGCCACCGCCTGAGCGTCCGGGGTTGGAGGTTGAACCAGTCAGCCGATAGAGTTTGGTGCCCGGTTGGGTTGGGTCGAATGGTGACGCAGATAGAAAGATCAGCTTTTTTAACAGATAATCATGTCTGCGTTTGGCGTATTTGTGCCGTGACCGCTTTGCCAGGATTTCCAGACCCTGCTCAAGTTCCTGGGTCGAGACGAGAGGTTCCCAATCGCCGCGCAGCGTTTTGGGTAGAATGCCCAGTTCTTCGTTGACTATCCAACCTGCGTAAGCCCAGTTGTGGAAGCTATACGCCATTGAATTGTAGTTGGCTTTGCGTTTTCCATTCGCTTTCACCTCCACAAAAGGACGACCACTGCGATAGCGATACCCACGTGCATGTAACTCTTCAGCGATTTCAGCCAGGGTCAAACGATCTTCGAGCAGCAAATCCCACGCCAGTCGCCAGATTGGAGCACGTTCAGGATCCGGTTCAATGTGATGGGTGCGTCGCGCATACGTCTTGCGATGGGGCTGCTCATCTTCGACACTGATATACCCATCGGGCGCACGCCCAATGTAGCCACCGTTCTCACGTTTAGCGTCAACAGCCCCTTTAATTCGCAGGCTGGTCATCATGCTCTCACGTCGCGCCAAGGTAAACGAAAGTGCGACAATCACACGGTCGTCGGGTGACATCGGATCAAGATCAGGCTGGTTCGCAAATCGTACTGATACGCCAAACTCATCCAATTCATCAATGGCACGCAGTGCTTCAGTATCATTGCGACCAAAACGATCAGCACGCTCGACAATCACATGCGAGAACCGTCCCATCCTGGCATCTTCCAGCATTCGCTGGTAGCCGGTGCGTCGGGGCGTGCGTCCGGTTAATAAGTCGATGTATTCATCAATGACCGGCAAATCCGAGCGATCCAGGACGGATTTCTGGATGAGATAACGCTGTCGCGCCTGTGACGCTTCAGGATTTTGGGCTTCTTCATCGCTGGTTCGCAGGTAAACTGCCCATCCTGCGGCAGGTGTGATCGTATTTTTCTTTTTCGAGCGCGCCATAAATCAATTCATCCGATCCGTTTCTGGACACCATACACCCGATTTCTAATTCTGTGTTTTTGCGGGTGTTTTTCGTGTAGATTGGGCGAGCGGTTGTTGCCCGGATTTTGCCAGCAGTTCGGCAACAATCATCACCCGTTTGAACAGTTCTTTGGCTTTCACAGCTGTGTTTTCAGGAGAATTAGCGATCTCCTCAACGGCTATGTCAGGTGTTTGAGGCGTTGGTCTGAACTGCATGGTGTCGCCAACTCCTTTTCAATCCATGTATAGACATCGCCGCCGTTGAGGTAGAACTCGGTAATGTCCTTGCCAGCAGGAAGCTCGATAGCACGAAAACGCGGTGAAAGGGAAAGCAGACGGTTCGCGCCTTTTTCGCCCGCCGCGTCGCGGTCATAGGCAACGAGAATGGTATGGCAGTGGGTGAGTTCGGCGTACCAGCGTGAACTCAAGATGGCGGTGGCGCTACTCAAGGTCACTGGTGTGAGTAAATTGCCAGCTTCCTGCCGCGCCAGCAGCGTATCAAACTCGCCTTCGCAGAATAGAGCAACCTCGTTATTTGCCAACTGGTCAGCCCCGTACAAGCCGTTGACATTGCCGCCTTTGATCTGCTGGTATTTCGGCGTGCCATAGGCGCGGCGGACTTTCACCGCCCAGAGCGCGTCCGCCGCAAGCCAGGGGATGGTAATGCCACAGGGGACATCCATGCCTTCCAGCACCTGCCACTGTCGGAAATCGCCGGGTACGTATCCCAACCGCGCAGCACGAATGGTGCGAGTCGTCAAACCTCTGCCTGTCAGGTAATTGAGCGCTGGTTCGCCTACATCTGACCAGAGGGTTTCTTCTGCCTGGTTGACAATGCGTTCCGCCCGATGCTGCCAGTCCCATTCCGGTGGTTCGGAGGGGGATTTCAGACATTTGCGTTCGACAGGAGCGATGTCTTCTACCCGTTCGCCCAGCACCCGCAGCGCCTCGACAAAACTCAGGCGGCGGTAATTGGTGAGCCAGTCCAGCGCATCGCCGCTGGTATCGCACGCTCCAAAACAGCGGTAGCCATTCGCCCAGACTGCCAGGCTGAAGCCTTTATGCTCATGATGAAACGGGCATTTCCATAAATAAGCGCGTCCACCGCGCAGCGGTGCAGGTCCTAAATCCTGCTCAACCAAACGACGCAGGTCACAGTGTTCCTTCAAGTGCTGGGTATTGACCATAGGTTGTCTCCGTATTTTTGTCACGCCTGTGACAAAAGCCAAAATGACAAAATTCGATTTATGTCGCAGCCGTGACAGAAGCCGCATCAATCAGTTCATATTTCTCGGGTGGGCGACCTCGCCCGCTGTAGGTATTCTGAACGCGGATGACCCGCCCATCGTCTTCCAGTGCCTTGAGAGACTCCAGCACGGTCTTACGCGGCGCACGCAGGGTGCGGTACAAATCACGCACAGTGGCACTGCCGCCGCAGGCTTTGAGCAGACTCAACACGCGGTTTTCCAGCCGCCCTTCTTCGTTCTCACCTAAATCCGCCAGCAGGCGGTGGGCGGAAGCTCGCCAGTCTTCAACGATCTGCTGGGCGCGATACCAGTGCGCGGCTGTTACCTTCGGATGCGGCAGCCCGCCAGCCTCGTCTGCCCAATCCATCGCCGCCAGCAGCGTTGCCACCTTAATCGCCTGCACATGCAAGCGTCCGTAGACGGCACGCAGACGATCATCCAGTGACGAGCTTGGCGCGGTCATCGCCCGCAGCGCCTGTTCATAGGCATGGCAGGCGGTCCAGATGTCGGCAGACAGTGACCAGGCTTCGCTGGTTTTCTTCTCACCGAGCGCGTCGGGCAGCGGTGGCTCTGGCAGCCGTTCATGCAGACGGCGCAAACGGCTCGCCAGTTCGGTGGGGGTCTGACTGTCTTTCGGAGCAGACCGTTCCTTATAATCCGGTTCCGGGGTGAGCAGTCCAAAGCGGGCGAGATTGCCATTGAACCAGTCGGATGAGGACAGCGCTGACGACAGTTCAGCCGGGGTCGCCGCACCCAGAATGGAGAGCGCGGCATCGCGGATCACAACCAGCCCTTTGTTGTTGGTATTGCTGTCCAGATAAGGCGGGCAGTCGTAGAGCGTCATGATGAGTTCTTTCAAGCCCGCCATGTAATCCCGACCCATTGATTTGAACAGCCCGGAAAGCTCGTCGCGGAGCAGCCCACGCTGGGCGGCGTAGCGGTTGCCTTTCTCCAATCGCGCCCGATCCAACTGCGGAATGTCGGCAAAGTTCGGCGGGAGAATGCCGCCGAGCATGGACATGAAGTTCTCCGGTGATCCCGGCTGTGGCATTAGCATGTGCGGGATTGCCAGCCGCGCTACTTCCGAAGCGAGGCTCAAGCCTGCTGATTTGCGATAGTAAGTGGAGACGGCGACTACCATCAGATACAGGTTGGGGAAGACCTGCTGCCGCCAGGGAGTGTGAATGTACAGTCTGCGTCCAACGGCAATGGCCGCCAGATACAGACCGGCACCCAGATGAAATGCCAGCGGCGTTTCATTGGCGGCGCTGCCTGCCCAACGGATGTAGTCGTTCAGCCATTTCCCGACACTCGCTGCCTGTTGAAGCTGGACATCGGTCAGTTTTGCCGACGCAGGTAGTTCCGGCACGATATTGAGATCGGCAGCACGCTGCAGCAGCGGTGGGGGCGGGGCATTTGGGTCTACCGCCAGCACTGCCCGCAAGAGTTCCTGCCCCAACACCTTGCGTAAAAAGCGCAGATCATGCGGCACGTTCGGATCAAGATGCGCCAGCAGCAGTCCGACAGCGGGACTCAGTTGCAGGCTGTCCCAGGACATGCCCACTAGCGCCCGCGCCAGTCCGTAGGCATCGTGTGGGGAGAGCGTGAAAGGGGATGTCATAATGCTTCACGCTCCGGTGCTGCAAAGGGCTGTCCGCGCCGCTGTTCTTCCACCTCAAGCGCCTGCACCACCAGGATAAAAATGAGGTTGGCAAGTGGACGATGCTGCTCCTTTGCCCACTGCTCCAGTTTGCGCCGCGTCGCTGCTGTCAGCCGAAACGCGACCCGTTCCGAAAAAGTATCCTGATCCATCACTCTGGTTTCCTTTCGTCAGCTTGATGATCTCAGGATAAGTGAAAACGTAGAACTTGTGTGCGAGAAAATTGGACAATCTGCGTGAGAAAATGGGACAACTTCGATGGGAAAATGGGACAAAAGGGGTGAGAAAAATGGACAACTGAATCGGGAATTTTGGACAAGTGGCGAGGACAAACCAACTTCCTACTATTTTCGTAGGTAGTTCAATCCGTTTACGCTTGCGTCGTTTGGAATTTGTAATACCATAGAGAGTTGCCAATAGAACATCGGTTCTTAATTTCTCGTTCAGTGAGCGACCCTCGGCGCGGTCGCAAGGAGGTATGCGCTATGATAAAACCCGTCCGAGTGGTCGTGATTGACCGTAATGACATCACCCGCAAGGGAGTGGAGGGGATCGTTGGCGACGCTGGCGACCCTTTTCAAGTGACCACCACCCTGATCCATCTACGTGAAGTCGAGCCATGTCTCAAGGAGCAGGCAGTGGAGGTCATCATTCTGGATGACCAGACCGTTCATCCCAATGAAGTGATCCGCTTAGCAACCACCTGCCACCAGCACTACCCGGATACCGGACTCATTGTCCTGAGCCAGCGGCGTAACCGGGAGTACATTCAGGGGGTGATGCGTCAGGGCAATGCCAGCTTCATCCTCAAGAATGGCGATGTGCAGGCGCAGCTACTCAAGGCATTGCAGCTCATTAGCGGCGGGTATCCGTTCATCTCACCGGATGCCTTCAAAATCATGAACAGCAGTTCACCGCCGAAACTAGACAGTCAGGACTGGGATGTACTGCGGCTGCTGGAACTCGAACTGCCGGTGAAAGAGATTGGTCAGCGGCTGGGGATTTCCAGTAAGACCGTTTACCGCTCACGCGCCAAATTGAAGAAACAATTAGGCGTTGGCAACAATGACAGTCTGGTCGATGCCGCTCGAAAGCAGGGACTGCTCGAACGTAAAGAGTGATCGAGCTTCACCTTTATTTATTCCTTCTCCCGCGATTGTAAAAATTACATGACCCTGAGAAAATTCCCGGCGCGATTGTCCCAAATTCTCGCGCCGGTTGTCCCATTTTCTCGCGCACCCGCAAGCGCTTTTATGCTAGGCTGAAAACACAGCGTTGGATGGGACGAGGGCAAGGACATGAAACGACGCATCCTCATCGCGGATGAAGCCGACCTGATGCTGGTCGGTATCCTGACGATTCTGAAAGACAATCCCGCTTGCGAGGTGGTGGCAACCGTCCGCAGCGCCAGCGAACTGCTGGAAACCTGCAAGCAAATCCGCCCGGAAGTCATTCTTCTCAATGAGCAGCTTGATTCGCTGGTGGATGTGCTGGCGCTGGTCGAACGGCTCAAGCACATCACGCCACAATCACGGCTGATGATTCTGGGCGGGCTGTCGGAGGGTTTGCTGATCCGGGATTTGTTTGCCTGCGGTGTGCTGGCATATCTGTTTGAAGGGGATGATCTGACCGATCACCTGCTGCCCGCCGTTAGCGCCGTCGTGCAAAATCGCCCGTATCTTTCCCCAACCGCCAACAGCGCCTATCTGTTAGCGATGCAGTCGCCGCTGCGCGACTGGCAGTTAGATACCGAAGCCCGCGCCGTGCTGCGGCTGTTGATGCAGGGTTTGCACATCGCCGACATTGCCCGCCAGATGGATATCCCCATGCGCCGCGCCTACTTCCTGCGCTATAAGCTGAAACAGCGCTTTGGCGCGACCACCAACGAACACCTCATCAGCCGGGCAGTCGCTGAGGGATTTGCCCCGACGGAAGCCTGATGGTAATTTTTCCGCGCGATTTGTCAAAATTGACGGGCTAAAAGTGTAATTCTACACAGGTTGGACACGCCGCTTTTGTTACGCTGAGTCTCAGTGAGAGACGGAGGTGACGAATGCGGCGTTTTTTGTTGATATTATCCGTGCTGTGCCTGGTGACATGGGGAACGGTCTTTTATCTGTTATTTGAACGGCGCGATCAGGCAACAACGGCGCTGCCCACCCTGATGATGCTGCCTTCACTGACACCATCGAATACCCCAACACGCACGCCACCGGCGACAGATACAGCAACTCCAACGGCAACACTGACATCCACCTACACCCCAACGGCAACCGCCACCTTCACGCCGACACTGACACCTACCCTCTCAACACGGGTGGTCGAAATCAGCGCGGTCATGCCGGGTGTCTATGTGCCGCCAACGGCAACAGACTTTCCCTTCGGCACGATCCTGCTGTCCGCGCCTCCCCAGCCCATCGAACCGCTGCCGGATGCCACCAATGAACCGCCGCCCTACGAAGGCTGGTACAGCTTCGAGTCGGACAATCCTGCCGTACATTACAGCACGCCCTGGGAACCGCGTCTGCACGCCAATGCCAGTCAGGGACAGTATCATCGCAGCGAAAATGCCCAGAGTTATGCCAGTTTCATCTTTGAAGGTGAAGGAGTGCGGATTCGCTACATCGCCGCCCGCAACATGGGCATTTTTCAGGTGGTGGTGGATGGGGTGGTCATCGACACCGTAGATGCCTATGCGCCGGAACTGGCGTTTCCCGGCACAGGGGTTTATACCGTCGGACGTGGGACACACACGCTGGAACTTCGCAGCGCCCAGGGACGCAACCCGCAGAGTGAAGGCTATGTACTGGCGCTGGATGCGGTGCAGGTGTTTCGTGGGACGGCTAACACCCTCATCATCCCGCCGCCAGTGGAGACCTCCACCCCAACGTCTCAGCCCATGCCAGCCGCTGGTGTGGAGCTGGTCGGTGCGCCGCCAACGGTGCAGCCTACCACGACCCCCATTCCGCCAAGTTTAGTCACGGTTTCAGTCGTCATCGCCTACGACGAAAACGGCAACCGCGCTGTCGATCCGGCGGAAGGTGTGTCCGGTATTTCAGTGCGCGTCGTCGAAGTCGGAACCAACCGCGTGATCGCGCAGGCATTCACCGACAGCAGCGGCTTCGCCCAGCTTCAGGTCGTCACTTCCGCGCAGGCGCGGGTGGTCGTGCCGTATTTCGGCAAAGTCTGGCAGCTTCCAAACAGTCGGCGCGGTGGCAATGTACGGTTTACGCTGCTGCTCACGCCCGGCAATCAACCCGGTCTGATTCCTTAAATGAGGCTCATAACGATGACTCCTGAACTGTCTCTGGCGCAGGTACAGCGCTCGATGCTGCTGCGCTCGATTTATCTGCTGGTCGCACCGGTCATGCTGCTGTTCGCGGTTTTAGCGTGCGGCACGATTGTGACTGATCTGGCTTCCTACACCTGTCCGACGGCAGTGCCACAGGCGACGGCGACGACACTGGCAGGCACGCCGATACCGACACTGCCACCACCACCCACTCCCTACACCATCACGCCGCCGCAGGATTTTTACGTCGGGGATGCGGTCTTTGTCGGGCAGTCCGGTGCGCCGCTGCGGCTGCGTTTCCGCCTGCAAAGTGTACAAAGCCAGCCCGCCGGGTCGCGCAATCTGGTGACGTGGCAGCTGGAAATCCGCAATCTGGGGAGTGCGACCTACGAAACCATCCCCGTCGCCCTGATGGTCATCACGCGCATCACCACCGCCAGTGGGGAGCAGACCGGAACCTGGCAGACCTCCGAAGTTGCGATGGAAGCGGCAGGGTTCACGAACGAAAACTATGACCCGCTCACACCCGGCTCGACGCGGGTCTATCGACTGGCAGCGTACATCCCTGCCGGGAGTGTCAATCAATTTGCCTACCTGTTGGACGGCGAGGGTGGCAACCGCATCACCTGGGTCAACGCTGCCAATCCGCACTGCTCCGGCGATGTCGCCGATTAGAGGAAAGGAGCAACGATGCCTGATTTTGCACGGATGATTGATGAACTGTTTTACAGCGTCATCGTCCTGATCGCCGGGGTTCACTGGAGTCTGCAAGAAGCCCTGCTGATGGCAGGTTACACCATCAAACTGGTGAATCAATGGCTCATCGAGAACGCTTTCATGCCGATCATCGCCCAGACCAACAACAGTCTGAGTCTTGCCATCAGCGTGGTGTTTGTGGTCGCGCTGCTGGTACTGGGAATCACCTACCTGCTGGCAGCATTCATCAGGCTGGATGTGGTCGCGCCCCGCAGCGCCATCATGTGGTATGTGGCAGGCGTGCTATTTTTCACGATTGGACCGAGCTTCTATCAGGGCATGAACACCTTCCGACTGAATATCAGTCAGTTGATGTACCTGAGCGTGCTTCAAGGCTTGGACGACAATGCCGGGGATTTCTCGTCGCTGGCGCAGGTCGATTCCAACGATCTGGATTTAGGGGTGCTGTGTGACCAGTTTGATGTCTACCTGCCGGGCGCGACGGGACCCGGACCCATTGATGGACTGGACATTGCGATGGCGTATCTGCGTGGTCATGCTCAGGACGTGATGGGTTATCCGCAGCCCGTGTATTCCCCCGGCTGTGGCATTTACCTGCAAAACCCCAATCCATCAACCTGGGCAGGCGAAGGCGGCACATCCGTCGTGCCGATGGACTGGAATATGGAAGGCAATTACTTTGACCACAATATTTCCCCGATTACATGGGACGATGTGGAAGATTCGGTACGTGACAGAGCGGTGTCGATGGCAGGCTCATCCCAGCAGCGGGCGCTGACGGCGTGGCCGCTCCTGCTGTTTGGACTTGTGGAACAGATTGTGCATCTGCTGATTACGATTGCGATGGGCATCACCTTTGTCTCGTTTGGCGTGGCGATTCTGTTCGCGTTCTTCAAACGTACCGAAAGCATCGCCCACAGCATCATCAACCAGTGGATTGAACTGATCGTCCAGACCACCATCATTGCCCTGATTCAGGCGCTGGTGATTGGTTTCTTCCTGGCAGGCGCGGCGACTGGAAGTGCTGCTGCGATTATCGGCATCGGGCTGATCTGTCTGGTTTTCATCGTCATTACCATGTGGTCAGGCATCAAAGCGGTTTGGAACAGCTTCAACCGCCTGTTCAATGCGATGGGTCAGGTGTCGGGCAATGTGCTGCTCTCGCCCGGTTCGGTCACATCGGCTGCCGTCACGGGAGCAACTGCCGCCGCGACAGGCGGTGCGTCGTTGATGACCAGCATGGGATCTAATGCGCTGGCAGGCATGAATGCGCTGAACAATGGTGCGACCACCGCGCAGACGGCAGGCTTGATGTTTGGTGGGTTTGGCAGCCTGAGCAACGCCGCCCGCACTTTAACGCATCTACCCGGTGTGCGGGGGACTGCGCTGGGTGATGCTGCCGAGCAGTTCACCGAAGGCGCGGCGACGCGACAGGTCGCAAGGAACATTCCGGTCATTGGGCGCGCCGCTGCTCCCTTAGTCGGTGCGGCACTCCTGAGTGATCGTGACCCCGCCAAAGCCGAATACGACGAATATGGGCGGCTGGTCTCGCGTCCGATGCTGGTTCCGGCAGTCGGCGAAGCGTTAGAAAGCTGGACGCTGCCGAAAGACGCGAAGCGCAAACGCGGCGCACGTTCCCAAAATGATGCCGACTGGTTTGAGGATGAAAACGGCGAGATGGTCGCAGGTTTCACCCCAGCCAGAGCGCGACGCACCGGGATGTTTACGCCAGTGGCAACTGTACCTTTGAATGATGCCTCTGAAGGCGAAGGCAAATCGGATGCCCGCCGTCGTCAGGAACGCAGTGATTATGCTGCCGAGATGAACAGCGAAGAGATGGAACAGCACGTCTCAGATGCCCTGAAAGCCTCCACTGGCACGCACTCCACGCTGGGGGCGATGATAGAAAAAGATGGCAAAGGCGACATGAGCCGCTTCGACCAGGTGGCGGCGCGGCTGGAGGCGAGCGCCGAGGCGCTGGCAAATGTCGCCCGTCTGCAAATGCAGGTCATGCTGGGGCAGTTGAAGGTATCCAGTGGCGGCGATGTTGCCGGAGTCATGGGCGATGTCATCCGGGGGATGCAGATGGAGCGCATTCAGAACGGGCAGCCTGCTGTTGGTGGCGTTGACCATCTGACGGTGGCAGATCGCATGGCGCGGGCGATGGGCGTGATGCCCGTTGGTGGTGAAAACCCGCCCATACAGACTGATGTGTCGCGCTTTGGGTTGTTCGCAGATCAGGCACTGCGCCTGGGCATTTCCGGCACACAGGCGGAACAGGTCGTGCGCGAGGTCAAGTCGTCGCCGGATGGCAGACTCAGTGAGCCAACTCACGCGGCGTTGGTCGAACAGGTGCGTTCTGAAGGCAATCTGTCCTACGACACTGCCCGTGAGGAAGTGAATCGACTGGAACACAGCGCACAGATGCTACCGAATGAAATCACCGCGTTTGGCATGATGGCTGTGCCGCAGGCGAATATTCAGCCGATGGTCCAGCCGCAGATTGATGTGGAACCCGACATCACGGTTGAGCCGCAAGTCAATGTGACCGTCGAAGCGCCAGAAAATGATGGCGATGCCGCCTACACCGAAGCCATGCGGAAACAGGCGGCACTCGGCGGCAGCGGCAGTGTGATTGGAGGGAGTTCCTGATGGATGTGCTGCGTTATCACAAATTAGAAGAACTACGCGGACTATCGTTGAGTGAGCTTCACGCACTCTGGGAACTTGTGCCGACGGATCGGCAGCGTGCTTACAAAGCCGCTTACGAGCGCGAAGTCCGCACAGCGGGTGCAGTCGGGTCGGACGAACTCGAACGACAGGTCGCGGCTGAACTGCTTAAACGCTATGACGAAGCCGCGCTGGTGCCGGTGGGATCACGCTGGGCGCGGACTCCCGGCAGAGTGCAGGAAGCGGCACAGCAGAACGTCGTGCTGGATGCGCCGGAGGATGAAGTCAGACCTGCTTCCGGTAAACCCTCCCCAAAGGTGATGATCGCGGTAGGACTGGCGGCGCTGCTGTTCTTTGGCTTCATGTTCACCCGTTTACTCGGTGGGCGTTCCACCACCGATGTCGAGGCAACACCGGAAGTTAGCCCTACGCCAACTCCGCTCGTCAGTCCGACACCCACGCCGTTAGCATTGGAAGCGCAGGATGATGTGATTCAGGGCGGTGACAGCGGACGCGAAGTGGCGTACCCGGTCAATTTACAGGTGATCCTGCCCGATGGGGATGCGCCGCGTGTCTGGGTGGTGCAGCGCCGCCGCGTGCAGGCTTCCGAATGGCGTTTTGACCTCAATCCCGACACCGCTTCTTTCGTCAATGGCATGTCGGTGCGTCCGGTGATTGGCATCCCCTGGTCGGAAGAGAATGAATCGTACTTCGACGACATCAACACAGGCACAGCCTTTCTGCTGACCATGAACACGGGCGCAGTGCTGCGTTTTGAGTTTGATGACCGCCGTGAAGTGCGCCGCAGCGAAACCAGTATCTTCCGGCAGGTCAGTCCAGGACTGGTGCTGCTGTTGATCGGCGAAACCGATGAAGACGGTTTGCCTACTGCGACCCGGACGCTGGTCACAGCGACCTATCCGCCGGAACAGGAACTCTCACGCGATGGGCAGATCATTGGGATGGACATTACGCTTCAAGAAGGAAGTGTTGGCGAGACACTGATGCTGGGTGATGCGTCTATTACGTTACAGGACGCACAACTCGTCACTGACCAGCCCGATTTGCCTGCCGACAGCCAGTATCTGCTGCTGAATTACGAAGTTTTAGCGGGCGCGGAGGTGCTGGATACTACCATCTGGCGGGTGGAGGTTGTGGATGCCAGTGGACAGATTTATACACCGGGCAGCGCTGCCCTGACTTATACCGATTTTGCTGTACTGCCACTGGAAATCCCGGCGTTGTCGGCGCTGTCGGCTTCGGTTGGCTATATCGTACCTGATACGCTGCAAGGCGGACGGTGGGTGATTACTGATAATGCTGGCAATGGGGTGTCGTTCACCCTCTCATTTGCCACCGAGCCGCTTGACCTGGATTACGATGGCGTGGATGTGCGGCTGGTGAGTGTGACCTATCTTGAAGGGCAGATTACCACCCACTTGCGAATCTACAACGGGCGGACGGAAGCTCTACGCTTCATACAGGATGACATCTGGCTGGCGCTCGGCTATGCGCCGGAACCACCCGGACCACGCAATCCCGCCGAAGGCTTAACCCCCTTCGATCTGCTGCCGGAGCAGGCGGTTGACCTGACGCTGATCTGGTATTGGGATGGCGAACCCTACGCCAGTATGGGTGTCGGTGAGTATCGCTTTGCCATTCAACTGACACGCGGATCATGACCTAAACGCAGATGGGGTCAAGGTGCTTCAGCCCATCTTCCCCATCTGTTCCCCGCATTTTTGTAAATTTAACGGGCGATTTGTCAAAACTGACGGGCTAAAAGTGTAATCCTACAGTAGTTTGGACTCCCCACTTTGATACGCTGAGTTCAGCCGGTGCGGGAGAAGACTTCGTGCCAGATGACCTCAACTCGCAGGTAGTGGCGTAAGGCGACCCCCTCATTCGTCATGGCGCACGCACCTCTCACATCGGCTGCCTTTTCTGTTTATCTGTAGCTGAGTGAGGAGCTTCCCGCTTGAACCTTTCCGAGTTTGTCCAACAGTTGTTCAACGATATTCGGGATACGGCGCAGCTGATCGCGCCTATCGCAGCCGTCATCGGGTTTCTGGGACTGGGTTTGCTTTACATGGGCAGCTCATGGCCGATTATTGGGGATTGGAAGAAGGACAACCCAAAAGCCGCCAACCAGGTGGTCATCGGGCTGCTCTTCGTCATCTTCGCCTCCAGCGTTACCACCCTCATCACCTTCGGCGCTCCCTAACCCCCACTCCATACGCAGCGCGAGGCGCAGATGCGCTTCGCGCCTTTTCTGTATGAAAGGAAGGCTATGGCAGCCGATTTCAAATCGCATGTGCTGTTGCGGGATGAGAAGGGGTTCTTCGGCATCCCCTTCAAGCGCCTGCTGCTGGCAGGTGTGGGCGGTGGGCTGACCTACACCATCTGCAATATCGCCCTGCCTAACTGGTCAATCCCAGCGGGGGGCGTGTTTGCCATGCTCGTGCTGGTGATGACCGGGACGCGCGGCGGACTTCCGCTGTGGCAGCGCCTCATTTATCAGGTGCGTGGCTCGCTGCTGCTGGCGGCGGCGCGTGACACTCAGGGTCTGTTGGGCAGTCTGGCGAAATCGCTGGAACTGCCGGTGGAACTGGTCAAATTGGATGCGGCGGTGGTCTTTGCGCCCGCGCAGCCCAATTACGACATCGACATGCGCGAGTGGGTGACGTTCGTCCGCGCTGCTGAGGCGGATCGGGATGATGGGCTGGTGTTTGTAGACGCACCGATGACAGAGGTGATCCGCTGATGAGTACCGTCCGCACTTTTCTGATTGAACCGTTTGACATCATGCTGCACGCCACCGAAGAAGGGGTGCAGTCGCTTCAGGCACGCTTCTCGACCTGGCTGCGAACGCTGCGCGAACCCGCACGCTTCGTCTGCTGGCAGATGCCTGCCACGCTGAATGACAAAATTAGCAGCCTGAGTCGCAAGGCGCAGGAAGTGGATGACGCGCAGCGTAGAGCGCTGCTGATGGAGTACCGCCGCCACTTCGAGAGCTTGAACGACAGCGCCGAGTATCAGCGGGCGCTGTGCGGGATGGCAGTGTGGAGTGACCAGAATCCCCGTGCGCTGGCAGGCGGGATGGCTTCGGCTTTCGAGTCGCCCGTTGCCGAAGGCGCGTGGCCGTCACTGTTTGAGGGACGCTACGAAATCCGCGAGACCCCCTTCTGGCATCTGGGACCCCAGGGTCGTCCCGGTGGTCGTCCCTACTGGTCAATCCTGACCAGCTACGAATTCGCCCCGGCGACGTGGAATTTTTTTCGTCCCCTGCCGCCGTTGCTGCGGCTCAACTTTCCGCTGGCATTGTCGGTGGACATCTCGAAAACCTATGACCGCAACGCCGCCATCGACGCGCTGGAAGGCATCATTCAAGCCTATCAGGTGCATCTGGCGGGGGCGACGGGCGAAGACAGCCGCTCGGTGCAGCGCATTGCCGACTGTCGTAAGGCGCTTCAGGAGATCAACAACGGTGATGCCCTGCACATGGTTCAACTGACCATCGCCATTGCCGCTGATGACCTGAACAACCTCAAAGAACGGGTGCAAACCGTCGTCAATGAAACGCGGGCATGGTTCTCGCTCAGGCAGGAAGTGGGCGAACTACTGGCGCGTTCCGTCGGGTTCTTCACGGCAAAGCGCACCAAAGACATCAACGTCCCCACCACGACCTGGCCCGTTACTTCCCGTGAACTCGCCGTCATGCTGTCACCACTGGGCTATCGCAAGCTGTCGTCGACGGATGGCATCCTGCGCGGCGAAGCGGTGGGCGCATCCTACCCCGTCTTCCACAATTCGTGGCGCGACAAGCGTGCTACCCACGAAATCTGGGTCGGCGTATCCGGCTTTGGCAAAACCTTCGGGCTGAACTGCTATCTGACCCGTGAATATGCCGAAAACGGCATCCCCTTCGACATGCTCGAACCGATGGGACATGGCAAGCATATCGCCGATGCCTTTGGTTTGCCCTGGTACGTCATGAGCGCCAAAGCGACCAAACTTAACCCACAGGATGTCATGTTCCCAACCCTGATTGAGCAGGTGTCGCACGTCACTCGAATTTACGAAACGGTGCTGGGACGTTCACTATCAGGGGCGCAGCGCGAGAACCTGGAACGCGGTCTGCTCGGTGAGGCGCTGGAAATCCTGTATCGCGGTTTCCCCGACCTGAACAAAGTTAGTCCTGAACTTGCGCCAACCTGCGATGTGGTCTGCGATGTCCTGTCGGGACTGGGCGACAAAGAAGCGACCAAACCCATCGCCAAAAATCTGGCGGATGAGATCGCTGGACTCTGCACCGGGTCGGGACCCTGGGCGGAATTCCTCAATGGCGCGACAAACGTGGATTTGTCACGCGGCGGTAGGGAACGCATCGAGCCGCGTGTTTTCAGCTTCCACGAACTCGAAAGCGACCCGATCTTACAGGCACTGGCGTACACCCAGGTCTTGAGCGCCATCCGGCGCGACAGCCTGATCGATGAGCAGCCGCGCATCATCGCGGTGGATGAAGTCTACCGCCTGATGCGCCATCCGTCGCTGCTGGACTTCCTGATCGAAGCGGCGAAGACCTTCCGAACGAGACGCAAAAAGCTGGTCTGTGTGGATCAGTTGAGAGCAAATTCAACTCGAGTTGTGGCATAGATGGGCTAGAGGCCGATTGCTCCGCCTGATATTCTGCTGTGTCACACCAGCGGACATTGCGGTTATACGGTTTCTTCCCCGCGTAGGTCGCCGGATAGTGACCATTTCCGAATTTGTAGGCGTAACGCTCTTGCAGGGAACGCCAGTTGTAGTCGGGGAAGGCACGCAGGATTTCCCACTGGTCAACGTTATTGTCAATCATCGCCCGCAGTTTCTTCAGATCGTCATCATCCCAGAAATACCCGGTGCTTTTGTGAGTGGTGCTGCGCTCGGAAGTGCTGCCATCGCGCCAGTGGACGGTGATGTGTTTGGTATGGCGGGTGATTTTGCTGATCTTGAAATAATGGGCAAACTGCTCAAACAGGTCGCGCTTTTCCTCACGCGGCACATCGTTCCAGCGTTTAATGATAATCTCCAGCACTGGACGGGCTTCGACCAGCGAACGGGAATTGTGTTCATTCGACTGGATGCGTAAGAGTTCGGAACGCAGTCCTTCTAGCTCGTGTTCGGCGGCTTCGTAACGTGCCTGTGCTCGCGCCACCATCTCCGGGTGGGTGAGTAATCCTAGACTGGCGATGATGTTGTCCTTCGTCTGCTCCGCCTGCCGGATGGCTGCCTGCACCCGTCGCACATCCGCCTGATCCACATTCTCCAGACTCGCCAGCGCTGCCTGCCAGAGTGCCTCATCAATTGTGGTCGCGTGCAGCCGCTCTAACAGCATTTCATCCACCAGCTCATCGACAATCGAGGCTTTGATATTCCAGACATTCGAGCGGTAGGGATACTCGGCGAGCAGGTATTTGTAGTGCTTCGCTTCTGTTCCCCAGATACACGCCAGCCGCCGGTGGGGATACTCCGACAGATCATCCGTATAGGCAAGGTAGGCGTAGGTCGGTTTCGGTTCTTCCCGTTCATCTTTATCATGGCGTATCCAGGGACGATAGGGGACATACTGTAGGTTCGGTTCGCCATAGAAATCCACTGGCGACAGGCGGTTGAAGGCATACATAAACAGGTCGAGCGGGATAATCCCTTCGTGATTGTTGAACTGGACTATCGCACCTTGGTGAATCCAATGCCCGATGTAAGCCACATTCACCAGCATGTTTCGCAGTCCATCCTGCGAAGGGGTCAGACCACCCGTGAAGGGTGAACGCCGTTCCAGATGATCGGTCACTTGGAAACCTTCCAGTACTGACTCTTTGGGTATGTCCGGCAGGTAGGGACCGTTCCGGTCAATGTATTTCCACGTCGCCATAAAGTTGCCGTCGTTTTCACGGAACAACTCAAAATAGCGCAGCATCACATCGGCATACAGATCAAACCGTTTGTACTTGCGGTAGTCGGGGTTCAACGCGCCATTGGGCAAGTGGCTGCGTCCGTCCATCATGAAGCCGGGCAGGATTTTGCGTCCGGTCCACATGCCGCTGGCGCTCCGACGGTGACGAGCTGCCACCAGTCTGCCGCGTATCTGATATTGCAGATAATCCGCTGCCCGCTGTGCTTCTTCACGAAACATCTTCATGTGGGATGAACCCATAATCGGGTGGGCAAAGTCAAAAATCATCATCGGGGTCATCACCTGCACATTGTTGCGTTTGCAGGCATCAATGAAGATGTTGGTTTCGATCATCGTCACGTCGCGGAAGAAGCGGTCTACATCCTGCGCCGCGACCAGTCCGATCTGCCCGGTTTCGATCAGGTCATACAGGGTGGACATGCCTTTGCGCTCACGGATTTTCTTGGTGCCGCTCACACCTGCATCCATATCAATCATGAACACATTCTCGCGCACCCACCCCTGCCGCAGCAGGTGTTCAATCATGTCTACTGTTTGCAAGGTGGTGGAAATATTGCCGATCTGCCCCTCGGACGATTGGCGATAGTAAACGGCAGCAGGTCGCCCTACAGGGAGCGGCTGGAGTTTATAGGGATCTATCGGCTGTTCCGGGCGTTTCAAGGTTCTGGGCATCGCTCATCCTCCTTCCAATGAAAAACGCCCTGCTCCCGCGAAGTGATACGGCAAGAGCAAGGCGCATATTGTACAATGCTTCCTAGCCCTGCGACGTGTCATCTGCACTCGCGGGGTCAGCCAGATCGGGGTGGTGGAACACTTCGGTCTGGCGCAACAACGAATTATCTTCAGTGTACTCATTTTCGCCCAGCCGCGCAACAATGCGAAGCATGGAACGATACACCGACAGCAGATTGATGCCATCATGTTCAGTATGCAGTTGTTCATCTTGCAAACGCTCAGGCTTCAACGGCTGCCTCCCGTGTGATCTGACTTTTGTGGTGTTTGACTGCCTCCAAAATGAAGTGTCGCGCCATAAACGAACTCGGCAGCTTGAGCCGCTTTGCCAGCATTTCAATCTCAATCTGCTCTGCTTCAGTGAGTCGGATGCTGAACATCGACTTTCGTTTGGGCTGTCGTTCCGGTAGGGTAGAAATCAGGGTGTTACTCATCTTGTTAATCTCCTCGTCGTACTCACGTCCTCAGCCTAGCACACTGATCTTGTTCAACCCCTGTAAGCCTACAGTTTTACTTTAGTAGTTCTACAAGATCTGAGAAGCAAATTTTCAGGGTGTGGCTGAAGCACAAAAATGCTGGTCATCCGATGGGCGGTTCTTATCGTCCTACCCATGAAACCAGCATATCAAAATGAGCGTGAGTAACCTGTGCAATTCTACAGTTTTGACCCGTCAGTTTTGACAAGGAGGTGGTCAAAATTACATGTTGTTATGAGGTGGTAACAAGTATTTGTGCGAGGATTATGCTTTTGGCCCCACTAGAGTCTATCTAATCACTTAAATAACTCATTGACTTTAATTTGCCATTCGTCTTCGTAGACAATCTGGAATTCTACTTGCCGTTTAGGAAACTCCTCGCCAAGCGATTGCCAGTCTACTTGACGCCCCAGTTCATTGCAGAGATCGAAAATACTACCCTTATATTCCGTATCTGCATTGCCTTTGAGATGAAGACCTTTTGTTTCCAAGACGTGTACCTTACTGTAATCACCGTTCCCATCAGGATGACGCAGGGCAGTCACAAAATCTGCATAAATTGCTTCTCGCTTCCATCCCTGAAGCTTGTAAGCATAGGCTCCCACAATATTACGATACCACCAAAGAAGATCCCCCTGCTTATCGAGGTAAATAGCAACGGCCTTCTCTGTCTCATTGAATTCATCCTCCGGTTCGTACTCGAACAATGATAGCTGGATGGGATCATTATTGTCGCGTACCAGCTTAGGGCGATTCGATTTAACGTACACCGATGAAGGAAGAACATAATCGTATTCTGTTGTCTCTTCTAAAAAGAAGATGATTTCTTTTCGTTCTAGTCGTTGCCTGAAAACCTGTTCAGCTAAGCCATTTGGGCCGCTGATCTGTTTATTTAGTGTACGTTTCAGTTGGTTGATAATCTCGACAACATTAGCTGAAACTTGCGTTTGATCATGGTGCTGCAAAAAAATAGCCAGAGTATCTTTGACAAGACGCGACGCGACCCACGCATTAGGCGCAATGTCGGAAATCTGTCGCACCATAAAGAACGAATCGAGTTCGACTACGACATTTTGAGTTTCTATATGTCGCTCTGCAAGCATTTGATGCGGGTTATCGGCAATGGTTACGCTTGTTTGCCGGGTTTCATCGGGCAACACACCAAGCGTGATATTGTCCATCTCAGAGAGATCGACGCGCGTCCAATCAATATATCTGAAAATGTCCATGTCGTAACTCAATGGACGGAAACCATCTTTCTCTTGAATTACGAAACGAGGCAGGTAAATCTTGCCTTCAAAACGACGAAACTGTTCACGATAGCGTACATCGACTAAGGCGGTATCATCTTCGGAACCTGACTGCCGAGCACGGTTGCGCAAATCACCCAAGCCTTCTTCTTCAAAACCCTTCTGAATAGCAACTAGAACGTCGCGTGTATTGCGCCTGAAAGAGTAGATATAACTCTCATCAAGCGCTTTTACGCGCGTTTTTCGGGCGTAGGGTTGACGCAAGATACGTCCTACTAGCTGCGTTAAGCCAGTTTTTGCAGTCGCTGCGGTGAGAACGACAAGTACATAAGCAAATGGGCAGTCCCATCCTTCCTGTAGTGCGCTCTTGGTGATGATGTATTGAATGGGGCAGTCGGGACTGAGCAGGTCAACATCCTCAAGACCATCATCTTCAGCACTCTTGATGGCAATTTGCTTAGGATTAACACTGCATTTTTCAATCAAGAATTGTCTGGCATCATTCGCATGTATAAACTCACCTGTATCTTGTTTGGCACCAGTTCGCTCGACTTGAATCAAACAGATAGGGCGAATATAGCGTCCACCGTCGTTGCGATACTGACGTGCAACCTCATCTAGCATCTGAATGCGATGGTAAGCTGCAATAAGTGTATCCTCCCAATCAGGGTTGGTGGTACTGAAGATGTTCAAATCTAGTTTGATCATCTCCTCCCGGTTAAGTTCTTGTCCGGTTACCTCGACTAAAATATTGCTTTCTTGGCTTGGTGTGGCAGACAATTCAAGCATAAAACATGGATTGAAGGACTGTAAAGTTTGGCGCGCAAGCTTACTGTAGGCTTTATGCCCTTCATCGAGAATAATCAACGGTTGGAGAATGCGCAGGGTATTGCCCAAACTAGTCTTGATTGATACACCGGTCCATTCGCCTTTATCACCAAAATAATCCAAGTTAGGGAATTGCTTAATCAAATTGAGCTGTGCGCTTATATTAGTTTCCGGGGGGAAGAATGCTTCAAATCCTGAGCTATCTTGGAAAACTTTTAACGTCTCTTTGTCCTGACGATTCGTGGACGGTAGCATCAGCATAAGTACAACAAGATTTTCTTTGACCTGTTGTGGGGTGAAGCGATCCGTCTTTTCGAGAATAAGGGTACGTCCCCCACTAACTCGATCCAGAACTTGTCTGTAAAAATGTTCTCGATTACGTAACGCTTTCAATGTATCGCGGTAAATCTGACTACTGGGAACAATCCAGAGAACAATGCCATAACGGTTGCGACGATAATTCAAATTAATCTGTTCGATACAGCGTGTCGCTAAATATGTTTTTCCGCCACCTGTAGGAACTTTCAAACACACAGAAGGCGTATCTTCGTTCAAACCATTTTTCCACGATTGATACGACTTACGCAGTTCCATGCGCTCCCATGCCTTCACAGGGACATCATATGAAATATCAATCCCAGTGCCCACAAGAGCATCAAGCGCCTTCTTCTTTTTTTCGCCTTCTTCGTTTAATGCCTTCAGATAGGTATCGACATGTTCAACGACTCGGCGCTGGTAATCTTTGATTTCCATAGGAATGCTTAACTCGATGGGAAGCGATAAATCTCAAATGGTAGCCGAACAAACTTGACATGATACTGCTCAAGGTATTCACTATCAACAAAATGAGTGGGTGCAAATACCAATCTTTCCTTTTCACCTGACATAGGCAGAGAGCGAACCATCTCCAGTGTCAGCGCCGTATTCTGGAGGTATTCCACATCAGGTTTATAGAACAAATATACATGATAGCTTCGGCTCTCGCCAATATAGTTTTTCCCCTCATCAAGATTCTCTGGCACGAATTCTTCCCCTGTAGAGGTATAGAACAAGTAACGTGCCAGTTCTTCATATGCAGGCATTAGTTCAGGATCACCGGAAAGTACAGCTTCAATATCAATTGATTCGCCCAAATTAAAAAAACTGAATGTGCCAGGTAAATGTGTACCAGGCAATTTAGAATTGGAGCTTGTAACTCCGCTAATTACACGACGAATTCTTTCTGCTGTTAAATTATTAGCATAGTCTTCAGTCTCAACGAGAATGAATTGTCTATTACCCTTATCCTCGCTGTTTGCCAATAACACTGCATGACCCGTTGTGCCTGAACCAGCAAATGAGTCAAGGATAATATCTCCCTCGTTTGGAGTAGTACAGTAACGAATTATTCGGGTCAACACTTCATGATCTTTGGGGTTATCAAACGCTTTTGATCCCATGAGTTTGCGTAAGTATTTCACTGCCACCTGTGATTGTTTGTAAATCACACTTGGCATTACCTGCATACCAACTACTACTTCCTCGGATGTGATTTCGTCATCCTCAAATAACCCATCATCCTCATCAAGTTCATCCATTACAGGACGTAGATGAGCTTTGCGGAATGGAGGTGTTGTATGATCATCTCGAAATTCGATCAAGCCTAAATCGATCTGACGTTGCATTGCTTCTTCATTAGCAAACCCCCAACCACGCTCTGGAATGGCAACTGGTTGCTTTGTTTTAGGATGTATAACTTCGTATCTTGGACCATCACCACCGGGCCAAGAAATATCTCGATCACGCCAAGGACCATTTTCGTCAACGCGCCAATAACGGCTTAACGCCTTTGTAGCACTTTTCTTGGGTAAGCTTGCAAACCATTTTTTTAGATTTTGCTCAATAGTGCGATCATTTCCGCCATATTTATCGCGTAATAATACGTATTGATCCCAAACCTCCCTCGCACCTGGCTTCGGCTCGCGCCATATAGTTTTAAGTGTTTTCAAGGTTTGGAGAGAACGTGCATACACCATCAGATATTCATGTCCAACCGAAAAAAGCCTTGCATCGTTTTTTCGTCCTTTTTCCCAAACGAGTTGAGCAATGAAGTTATCTGAGCCAAAAATTTCGTCCATCAGTATGCGAAGATGGTGAGCCTCGTTATCATCAATGCTTATCAAAATAATGCCGTTGTCTCTCAGCAATTCCCGCAAGAGAGTAAGGCGTGGCATCATCATACACAGCCATTTGTCATGTCGTGTCAAATCTTCTTTATCAACCGGTTTGTTTTGCTTTAGCCAGTCTTGAATCATTGGGCTGTTTACATTGTCGTTATAGCGCCAACTTTCCTTTCCTGTATTATAGGGCGGATCGATATAGACACACTTCACCCGCCCTTGATAATTTGGCAGCAGTGCTTTAAGCGCGATTAGATTATCGCCGTGAATGATCAGGTTATCACTAAGGCTTACTTTATCTGTTAAACTGGCAGAATTGTCGGGCAGCAACTGATGATAGGGTACTGTCAGATGATGATTTTCGACAAAACTCTTGCCTTTGAATTGCAGAGTTGGCATATGCTACGCTCGTAACTTTTCCTGAAATCATTTGGGCAAAACGCGAGTATGTATCACTATTTTAACTCAAAACGGTGCGTTCCGCCCGTTTTGTTAGGTTTTTCTATCGGTCTTATCAGGCAAAAAGAGCGGCTGGTTTAGCGTCACAGCCGGGACCGTAGTTGCTACCTATAAGCCGCAGAGAGCATTCGTGCAGCACGCTTCATATACTTGGGAAATGTGTTTGGATTGCGCCCAATGTCCAACGCTGCCTGGCGATAGGTCTTGCCAGCAATCTGCGCCCGGATTGCTCCGGCAATACAGACCGTGTGGCGATATTGTTCCAACAACGTTTCCGCAGGTGAAGTATGTCCCTGCTTATACTGCTTCCGCCAATCCCCATAAGGTGATGTGAACTGTCCGTTATTCGGACGCTCAGCATACTGCTTCTCCGGCAACGTATAATTGTGACGTTCCAGAAACACCTGCGCGAATTCGTACTGCACCTCTTGCAGCATTGGCTCGGCATACGTTTTGTGCCAATTCCAGGGCGTGACACCTGCTAAAGCCGCCGCGTCTTTGCGCGTAACCTGCGTCGTCA
Source organism: Aggregatilineales bacterium (assembly GCA_044226645.1). GTDB lineage: Bacteria > Chloroflexota > Anaerolineae > Aggregatilineales > Phototrophicaceae > CFX2. Next base: position 105,115 of record JBGAGR010000001.1, on the reverse strand, counting down.
CGGCATACAGTGCGACCAGATGCTTGAACGAGTCAGCGTATTTCTGCGCCAACTTCTGCATGATTTGCTCAACATCGATTCGGATGTCAATGTCGGTTGCCCACGTCGCCCACTGCTCAACCGAGTTCCACCAACCACTTGGCGCTGAAAACCCGGTGATGGTGTGTTCATCCCAATTGTTGCGCCAGTCATAGCTCATCAACTCCTCAAGGCTGTTGAATTTGTCGTCGTAGTAGCGCAGAGTTGAAATCTTACACCGCGCCAGAATAAAAAACACCGCCTGCTGGCGGGTTTTCTGTGCGAGGTAATCCTTGTTTGCTGAGAGTTCAAACCAGAGCGCCATGAACCCATGCTGGATGCAGTCGGGCAGGTAGTTGGTGCGGTGGATGCCCTTACCTTTCATCACATTCGTGACGTAATGCGCCAAATCGTCGTAAAGTTGCTGGAAGGTCAATGCGCCAGCCCACGAAGTCGGATAGGTCGCAATGCGCGGAAATGGCTTGATCTGGCTGCGGATATAAGAACGGAAATCAGAAGTCATGATGAATACTCCCTCATCATCACGCTGGAAATCGCCAGCACGTCGAGCGCAACCGCTCGAACCTGCGGCACAGCGCAGAAGGGGGAGACTGTCCAGCATGAGCGGGAGCGAGAGGTAGTGGTTCGGCAGTCCCGCCCAAAGGGTGGTACTGGCGTACCTGCTACCGGTGCTGGATAGGGGGTTCCCTCGCGCTGTAAGATCACCGCGTGGCGGTTGTGCGAGGAAAAGGAGTCCGTCAAACTGTAGTGGGAAACAGATCTGTCAATGCTTTAGAGAGGTACGGAAATAAGCAGTACTTATTCCATTGCTCGGTCTCATGATAGCCATATGGCTAAAATGCAAATAGCATGATCTCACCTGACACCTGATGTATTTATAGTCGCTTAGAATATTATGTCAGCATATCAACTACACCATCTCAGCGATTTAAACCACGATTTACCTTCGCATGTTTTACTGTCTTTATCGGATGAGAATCTCATTTACGGAAAGGCAGTATCAGCATGTCCACTCTGGCTATTCAAACGGACAAACTCACGCGCAAATACGGCAGTCATACGGCTGTTGACCAACTCACGCTGACCGTCGCACAGGGCGAAATTTTTGGGTTTCTCGGACACAACGGTGCGGGCAAGACCACCACGATCAGCCTGCTCACAACCCTCATTTTGCCGACATCAGGCACCGCCGTCGTTGGCGGCTTTGATACTATCAAAGACAACCTCGCAGTGCGTGAGCGTATCGGCTATGTCCCCGAAAATGTGCGACTGTATAACGATCTGACGGTTGCCGAAAACTTACGGTTCTTCGGTGCACTTTCCGGTGTGGAAAATATCAACGCACGCATCGTGGAAGTATTGACCCTGTTAGGACATCCCGAGTGGGATAAATTCCGCGTGGGCAGCTTCTCAAAAGGAATGCGCCAGCGTGTTGGTATTGCACAGGCGCTGCTGCACCGCCCCGATGTATTGTTCATGGATGAACCCTCATCGGGTCTCGACCCGGAAGGTACACGGGATATAGGCAATCTGATCGTTGAACTGAATCGTGAATATGGGATCACGATGTTCATGAACACGCATCAACTTGCCGAAGTGAACCGTCTTTGCACCAGTATCGGCATTATGAATCACGGACGACTGCTCATTGCCGATACATTGCACAACGTCATGCGGCAGTTCCCGGATGAGCAATCGCTCGAAGATATTTACCTGCATGTTGAAGGTCTGCAAGCAGGCAAGGCGGTGCTGTCATGAAGGCAGCTTTTATCATCGCCCGCAAGGAGTTTAAATCGGCTTTCCGCAACCGGCTCTTCGTTATCATCACAGTGCTGTTTCTGGCACTGTCCATCCTGTCCGTCTACATTGGCAGCACGACCAAACGGGCGGAAATGCGGCTTTATGACGAACATGTCGCCGCCCTCACGGCGGATGGTGCGACCACACTGCCTGCTGCGCCTGAAATTCATACGCTGACCATTCTAGCCAACCTGACAGAATATGTTGCCATTGTGGGTGCGATTCTGGCGATTATTCTAGGCTACAACGCGCTGATCGACGAAAAGGAATCGGGCGGACTTAAACTCATTCTGACCCGTCCGGTTTATCGAGATCGGCTGCTCATCGGTAAATTCCTGGGCAATGCCGCTGTTATTGGACTGCTGCTCGGTCTGGCACTGGTCTTTAATCTCGTACTGCTGGTCATGGTGGGCGGCATCGTGCCTACGTGGGGCGAGGTTCTGCGCCTGATAGCCCTCATTGGTATCGCCTTCGTCTATATGTCCAGTTTCCTCATCCTTGCGATGACGCTGAGTATCTCACAGACCAGCAGTGCAAGTGTGTTTTTGTTGGCGCTGGTTTTCTGGATGCTGGTCAGTTTTGTCATCCCACAAATGGCAGAAACCCAGATGGCAAACAGCACCATTATCAACAGCATCAATGGCGCAACCAATACAATCCCACAAGAGACAACGACTTCACGTGCGATCAACTTTCTTTCCCCCACCTGGCATTTGCGACAGATTGGTGCGGAACTGCTGGAAGTCACTCCTGGCAGCGCAACATTGGATGCAGGAACCCTGGTCAGCGACGGGCTGGCAACCCTGTTCATTTTGCTGGTGCCGTGTGTCATAGCAGGGGCAGCCGGGTTTACGCTCTTTCTGCGCAACGAAACCCTGGTACTGGATTAGGAGTCCTCTCATGAAACCGTTTCTATTTGCTGTCCTTGCGCTAGTCGTGATTTTCAGCCGTGCGCCTCGAGGTGCGTTGGCAGACGAAGCCATACTGTCGCAAACAACCCGGGCGGGTCAACCTGCGGTTTATACCCTTGAACTTCACAATGAAACTACCAGCGACCACGTTTACCGTCTCATGCTGGCAGGTTTACCCGAGTCGATGACGGTGACCTTTACCGGAAGTGGTCCGGTTATGGAGAGTGTGTCCATTGCTGCAAACAGTTATGGGCAAATTACTCTGCACGTTGGCGTTCCAGCCGAAACGACGGTAGGACATTATACTGCCACCTTGACGGCAACTCGTGATGATAACACCGCGCTGACCCTGCCTATCGCACTCAATATTGAGAACACCTACGCCGTGCAGATTACCAGCCAGAATGTCAATATCAACACCTTCAGCGGGCAGGAATTTACCTTTGAAGTGGCTGCTTCCAACACAGGCGCTTCGCCCGTTACCAATCTGGCTCTGGTCGTGAACACACCCGCCCGGTGGATCGCTCAGGTGGAACCGAACCTCGTCAACCAGCTTGAATCCGGCAGCAGCATCACTTTCACCGTTCGTGTGCTGGTGCCTGCAACTCAGGCAGCTATCGAACAAAACCTGACGCTGATGGTCACCAGTGATCAGATCACCAGTCCCGAAACTTCTCTGCCGGTACGTGTCCAAACCAGCCCGAACTTCTTTCTTTACGCCGGGCTAGTTAGTCTTGCCGCATTGGTCGGGGTATTCGTCTATTTCCGTGTTAAAGGACGCCGTTAAGTCGGCGCATCAAGGAGAACATCATCATGTCTACCATGAGTCTGCCGTATCCGCGTCAGCAACCGTTCCAGGCAGTTCGGGTTATTGCCCGCAAAGAAATCACCGATGCCTTCCGAAATCGTCTTTTTATGATGGCGCTGGTCATGCTGCTGGGGTTGTCATTAATTGCCATCGTGCTGGGGGCAATAACGGTTCACAATCATATCGTCGAGTACGAACAATCCGTAAAGGTGCTGCAAGATTTGGGGCGGACGGAGATTCCCCCGATGCCACCCCTCAACCCCATCGCCGTTTCGAAAACCTTCATCAATTATCTGGCGATGGTGGGGGCACTGCTAGCGATGATTCTGGGATTTACCGCTATCGATAAAGAACGCAAAGCGGGCACACTGCCTCTGATTCTGGCACGTCCTGTCTATCGGGATCAATTGCTGAGTGGCAAGGTGCTGGGTAACGCGATTCTGCTGGCGGCATTGATGATAGCCGTTGGTGTGGTCACAGCGGTGGCAATCGGCATCATCGGTGGTATAGGTCTCACACCGGACCAGCTCATTAAATTAGGGCTAACGATGGTCATGTCGTGGCTGTATCTGCTCATTTTCTTTCTGCTGGCGCTGCTCATGACCCTGTTGACGCGAAGCAGCCATCAGGCACTGCTAATCACAGTGATTATCTGGCTCATCTTTGCCTTCATTTTTCCCCAGATTGGCGACACAATGGATCTGGATAACCAGTTACCCGGCGGCTTCTTTGCGGCTATTGGAGTCAGTCATGATCAGGAACAGCAGGCATTGCAAAACTTTCGCTGGTATGAAAACGTCCGCGATGGTGTTGAAGAACTCTCACCCACTAAACACTATGAGCGGATTAGTTTTGCGCTGCTGGGGGTCAAACCGCAGTTCGCCAACAGTACCTGGACTGAGGTCATGAGCCTAAAAATGGGGGATGCTGTCGGGCTTGTAGTCCCGGTGATCGTCTTGCTAGCTGCATCTTATATGGTTTTCCTGCGCCGCGAAGATTGATCGTTGTTTTCCCGTCACTGCCCGAAAACAAAATCTCCTGACTCTACAAATTCAGGAGATTTTTATGAGGTCAGATTGGAAGTTCAACCCTTAAACTGCAATTTACCTTCAGGTAGTTAACTCATCATGAAAAGCTAATCGTTCAATTTCTCAAGGAGTTCATCTCATGACCCGGAAATTCTTCATCCTACCAGTTGTTGGTTTGCTGGTGCTTCTACTGGCAGCCTGCGGCGGCAATCCACCTTCAGCCCAACCCACCCCTACTTCATCACCGTCCTCCGGCGAAGTAACAGTTGCGCCTTCTACGGCAGATACCACAGCGGTAACGGCGGCAGGTCCCGATGCCGATGGTGATGGGGTTCCTGATACGGCTGAATCCCTGCTTGGCACGGACCCCAATAATGCCGATACCGATGGCGATGGGCAAAATGATCGTGTCGATAGCAACCCGATTGTGGCTGAAAATCCCATCACTGAAACCAGCACGACAATGGGCTTCACCATCAATTCAATTCTGGTTGAGAACAACGTGGATGCTAACAACCAGCCAGTTTCCGATCATCTTGAGTTATCGATTACGAACACGGCCAACGTCGACCTGACCAATTTTGACATCTTCTACACCATCACCGATCCAACCACCAGTCATATCGAAGCCTATTATCAACGTCTGACGGATTTCACGCTGCGTGCTGGTGAAACGGCATCAATTCATTTTGATAATGCCGGACAACCCGCCCACTTCAGGTTCAATCCTAACAGCCTCTACTACACCAACCAGAATCAACTTGTCATAGATGCAACACTGCACGCGGCGGGTTACGCTCCTCAGTCCATAACCGTCAACAAAGACCCCGGCGGTGAGGGCGGTGTCGAGTAATTAAGCCTGAGACGCTGTTGGCAGAGGTGCATTTTGCAGTAACTATCACTGAAATACACCTCTGTCTCTCTTTCTTGATTTATTGGGGAGTACATTATGTTGAGTTTTTTACGCAGCAGCGTTCGTCGTTTAAATCGATTAGAGTTTATTCGACATGCAAGCGTCTATTTACTCTTTGGTTTAACGTTGAGTGTTTTAAGCTTATGGCTCTTTTGGAGTGTCGCCGAAGATGTTTGGGAACGTGATGCGATTGTCATTGCTGATATTGCCTTCGCTAACGAACTGCACGCCGAGGCAACATCTCTTAGTACAACATTCTACCGTATCATCAGTTGGTTTGGCGCGCAGGGGATTGTGATAGTAGGTGTTGTCGTCGGAGCATTTTACATGCTGCGTCGCCACTGGTTAAACTTAATATTCTGGATCATTGCGCTGGGCGGGGGGGGACTACTCAATGCGCTGATTAAACAGGCTATTGCCCGTCCCCGTCCATACTTTGCAGACCCTATCGCAACTGAGCAAAGCTACAGCTTCCCCAGTGCCCATGCAATGACATCGCTGATAACCTATGGCATCCTTGCCTATTTTCTTTGGCTTGCAATCCCTAATCGCTACGCTCGTATAGGTCTTATTTTTGCTGCAACCTTGCTCATTGTCTTAATTGGCATCAGTCGTCTAGCATTGGGTGTTCACTACTTTTCCGATGTCTTGGGTGGATTCGCTGCCGGAGGTATCTGGTTAGGGATGTGTATTGTTGCCATGAATATCATGAAACGACGTGAGGAATAAGCGCTTCAGAAAGTGAGGACTACAAGTGCGTATACTGGTGGTAGAGGATGAAATACGGATGGCTGCACTTATCCGTCAGGGACTGGAAGAAGATGCCTACGCAGTGGACATTGTGGACAACGGGCTGGAGGTGATGGATTGGGTCAAGACTGCCAAATACGATCTGATCCTGTTGGATATTATGCTGCCCGGTCTGAATGGGGTCGAGGTATGCCGCCAGCTTCGCGCCAAAGGCTACAGGATGCCCATTCTGATGCTGACTGCCCGCGATACGCTGACAGACAAAGTGCAGGGACTGGACAGCGGCGCGGATGACTATCTTGTCAAGCCCTTTGCCATTGAAGAATTGACCGCCCGACTGCGAGCGCTGATGCGGCGGGACGGACCGAGCAAGACTGTTGAACTTCAAATTGGCGATCTCGTGCTGGATACGGCGACCAAACGCGCTCGGCGTGGTGGGGCTGTGTTCGACCTGACGGCTAAAGAATATATGCTGCTGGAAACCCTGATGCGCCATCCAGGGCAGGTACTTACCCGTGACCAGATTATCGAACATGTCTGGGACATGGATTTCGACTCTGGTTCGAAATTGATTGAGGTTTATATTCATGGGCTGCGAAAGAAAATTGACGAAGGACATGACCATAAACTCATCCAAACGATACGCGGCTTAGGCTACCGGATAAGCGCTAATGAAACTGCTGAGTAAGCTGCGGATTCGTCTCGTTCTATGGACAGTGACCTTAGAAGCTGCTCTACTATTGGTTTTTGCTGTTGTTTTTATGGGCGCTCTGCAAAACTCCCAGAATCAGCAACTTGATGAAACCCTGCGTTTAGGTGCTGCCCAGATGAATGCGGTCGTGGATGTTCGGGGATCGCAGTATGAGGTTCCAACCGAAGATACCATAGCCCTGCGGACACGGGGGGTGCTGGTCTGGATTCTTACCCCGGATGGCGTTATTGGAGCCACTGTTGGCGACGCAGTCGATACGCCCTTACCACAACCACTTCCGGCAGCTAATGAGATGGCTGATGTCAATCTAGGAAGCGGTGAACCCATCCGCCTTTTTACTGCTCCTTTACAGGAAGGAAGTCGTTTGCTGGGTACGCTTGTACTGGCTGTCTCATTACGTGCCGGACAGAGCTTTCTCCAGCAAGTCCTGCTGAGTTTGGTGATTGCACTCCCGGTTGTGCTGAGTTTATCCGCTGCTGGAGGGCTGTTTCTTGCCAATCGGGCGCTGTTGCCCGTTGCCACCATAACCTCTACCGCCAGACAAATTAGCGCCGCTGATCTCAGCCAGCGCCTCGATCTGAATTTACCGGATGATGAGATTGGACAACTGGCACGTACTTTCAATGCCATGTTGGAGCGGATTGATGACGCTTTTCAGCGAGAGCGGCAGTTGACTTCCGATGTTTCCCACGAACTACGCACCCCGTTGGGAATGCTCAAAACGCAGTTAAGTCTGGCCCGTTCGCGTCCGCGTGAGGTTGCTGAGTTACTCCAGATGATGATAGACATGGAAGGGGATGTCGACCGCATGACCCGCCTGGTTGAGCAGATGTTGACGCTGGCTCGCGTTGAGCAGCGCGGGCTAAGCGACTTAATTCCGGTTGATCTGGGATCACTTCTGAGGAGTATCATCGGACAATTTCAGGCGTCGGCTGCACAAAGTCAGATTGTACTCAGGCTTGAATTGCCTTTACAGGTCAATCTGATCGTAAATGGGGATGCAGAGCAACTGAGACAGGTCATGGTGAATCTGATTGATAATGCCATCAAATATACCGATACTGCTGGAGTTGTGACCATTAGTACAGTACGACACTGGGATAAAATTGAGTTCGCTGTTACCAATTCCGGGGCAGGTATCCCCCTAGAACATCTGTCCCATCTTTTTGAGCGTTTTTATCGAGTAGACAGCGCTCGTGCGCGCAGCAGCGGCGGTTTCGGTCTCGGGTTGGCTATTGCCAAAGCTATTATAACCGCCCACAACGGCGAAATTCGAGTTGAAAGCGAGATTGGACGGGGAACGACTTTTACCGTCAGCTTACCGGCTACACTCGCAAAAAGAGCGTAGCGTATGGATTGATCAAAACGAACACTAATGATGGCGCACAACTGTAGTGACTATGTTGATTCGTGAACGGCGGATACAGCATCGCTGTGTCTCTATAGTGATTCGCGGTCTATTTGATTTGTCCATTATTTGAACTTCGACTAACCCTTTTTCCCCTTAAACTCTGTTTAACCTTTCGATCCAACAATGCGATTGTTCTATTTTCTAGATCTCTGCACGGTTCAAAAAAGGTATGAATTGCATGAAATTCAGCTACTCCGCTATGAGGATACTTGCGATGATCATAACGGTATCTCTCATCGTTATAGCAGGTGTTCTGGCATCGGAAGGTTATTTCGAGGACAACAGTCATCTAATCTGTGCAGGTACTTCAGAGACCTATGTGCCGCAAGCGCTGCCGAAAGACAGCATCCGTTTTGCTGCGATTGGTGACTATGGCGCACAAAGCGTGGGTGAACAACAGGTGGCAAACCTTGTTGCAGATTGGGAGCCTGATTTTGTTATTTCTCTCGGAGACAATAATTATTCTCGTGGTAGCGCTGAAACCATAGACAATAACATCGGGCAATACTTCCATTCTTTTATCGGCAGTTATAATGGTAGATATGGCAATGGAGCAGCCACCAATCGCTTTTACCCTGTTCTGGGCAACCATGATTGGATGTCTGAGTCCGGGCAGGCATACTTTGATTATTTTTCCCTGCCCGGAAATGAGCGTTACTACACATTCATTCAGGGACCCGTGCAATTCTTCGCTCTCAGTAGCGATCCTCAAGAGCCTGATGGCAATACAGTAGATTCAATTCAGGCACGATGGCTTCGAGATCAAATGGCAGCCTCAACAGCACCGTTTCAAGTCGTCTATATGCACCATCCGCCCTACTCATCCGGTCAACATGGATCGAACCCGGCACTACAGTGGTCATTTCAGACATGGGGTACTGACGCTGTGCTGTCTGGTCATGACCACACCTATGAGCGTTTTGCTCATGATGGAATTCCTTATTTTGTGAATGGGCTTGGCGGGAAAGAACCATATAAATTCAATACCCTTTTAGAAATGGGCAGTCAGAAACAATATGACTGCAACTATGGAGCGATGTTGATTGAAGCCAATACTGAGACGATGACCTTCCGCTTTATCACAATCAAGGGCATTGTTATCGATACCTATACGATTTATGCCATTGGTGCCAGCAATCCTACAGGATCATCGTGATGGTTTAATCTTCAATTAACTTTGCCCGGCAACTATAGAACAAGATATGTAAATGGGAAACCGGGTCTATGCGTCTTTTAATTATTGAAGATGAACACAAAATGTTAGCCTTTCTCAAGCAGGGACTTGAGGAGCAGCGTTACGCAGTTGATACGGCTGATAATGGCGACGATGGGATGCATTGGGCGCTGAATTTCCCCTACGATGTCATCATTCTTGACGTGATGTTGCCTGGCCTAAGTGGCTTGGAATTATGTCGCGTTCTCCGTGAACGCTGCATCACCATACCCATTCTCATGCTCACCGCACGGGACACGATTGATGATCGTGTCGCCGGTCTGGACTGCGGTGCAGATGATTATTTGGTTAAGCCCTTTGCCTTTCGGGAACTTCTGGCTCGACTTCGAGCATTGACGCGGCGCGATACTACTCATCACACCTCAACCCTGACTGTCGGTGAGCTTGCCCTCGATACTGTCACGCATACAGCCAAACGCGGCGAGAGATCTATCGAACTCACATCCAAAGAATATGAACTACTAGAGTTTCTGATGCTTCATCCCAACCAGGTACTTTCGCGTACGGTGATTGCCGAACACATCTGGAACTACGATTATAGCCCGGAGTCGAATGTAGTGGATGTTTACATCCGGTATCTCCGCAGAAAGATAGACGATGACTATGATGACAAATACATCCGCACCTTACGGGGTACCGGCTACCAGTTGGTGGATCCGAATCATGCCTAAGAGTTTGCGTGTTCGGTTGGCGCTGCTGGCTGCACTACTTCTTGGGATGATTCAGTTCATACTTGGCATAGTTTTCTATAGTGTGACTTCAAACTGGCTGCTCAATCAAGTGGATCAAAGCCTTATGACCACCGCATCCCAGGTTGCAGCAACACTCCATGAGAACGACGTGATGGAAGGTGACAATCTCAACTTTCAGTTCAATGATGGTAATGAAGCAACCGATACGTTCCTTCGAGAGCGTCAGTTCTTTATCCGTCTTATTAACACACGCACCGGGGGCATTCTGGATGAAAGCGCGAACTATGATATAACGGTTACACAGCAGGCGCTTGCGAGTGGCACCGGGTTTGAAACTCTTCAAATAACCTCTGCTCCTGAACGTCTGATTCGCGTCTATACGCTGATTGTCAATGATAAGGAATCGCTCGCCCTACAAATTGGACAATCGCTCGATGAAGTAACCCGGACACAGGCGGAGATGGGACGGCTGTTGGGGTTGATGTTCATCACAACAGCTTTCCTTGCCCTGGTTACAGGTTGGTTTCTCGCAGATCGTGCCCTCATTCCTGTTGGTGCAATTACGCAAACCGCACAGAATATTAGCGAACAAGATTTGGATCGCCGTATCATCATCAATCTACCCAATGATGAATTAGGTCGTTTGGCGCAGACATTCAATAAAATGTTGGATCGCATTGAAGAAGCATTCCGGCGACAGCGGCAGTTCACGGCAGATGCCGCCCATGAACTGCGAACACCGCTGGCAATTATGCAGACCGGGGTTGAGGTCATCCTGGCACAAGAACGCAGCCCAATGCAGTACCGTGCGACCCTGGAAACGGTTCAGGAGGAAGTTCAGCGTTTAACCACATTGACCGGCAATTTGTTAATGTTAGCCCGCGCTGATGCCCGTACCTTGCCCCTGGATCGACATCGCATGGATTTATCCCTACTGTTGAATACGGTTGCCGATCAAATGACCCTTGCCGCCGACCAGAAACATATCAGCATTCAACGGGACATTCCACCAGATATCAACATCAACGCGGATGAGGATCGGTTGATCCAGGTAGCCTTAAACCTCCTCGAAAACGCCGTAAAATACACGCCCTATGGCGGCAGCATGACTATTAAATTGAGCCATTCGCCTCATCAGGTGTGTTTCAGCATTATCGATACAGGCACCGGAATTGCGCCTGAACACCTTTCCCGTATCTTTGACCGTTTCTACCGTGCCGACCGTGCGCGCACCCGACATCAAGGGGGTGTTGGGTTGGGTCTTGCCATTGCCCAACAGATCGTCCAACTTCATGATGGAAATATTAAAGTTGTCAGTCAACTTGACATCGGTAGCGAATTCACAGTGACTTTGCCGACTTCATAGTCGTCTAATCACCATTTAATTCTGGTGTCCGAACATGATGGTAATCCGGGCGCTTGACCCGGAAAAACGAAAGGTACAAGGAGTACACTATGAAAATCAATCGTAAGCTGTCAATCCTATCGCTGGCGCTGCTGGCACTGTTTGGAGGTAGTTTTTCTGGCATGGTCCAACGGACATATGCACAGTCCGATGTGGGAACTTGTGGCACAGATACTGACCAGATTCAAGACGAAAATGGCGCAGATGATGCTTCGGAACCTCAATGCTCCGAAGATGACGAGTCTGACAGCGAAGCCTGTGTTCTCATTGGTGCGACACTCGAAACTGATTCGGAAGCAGGCGCGACCAATGCAGATGAATCGGATAATGCTGATACCCAGGACGAACAAGATACGGCTGATGAGAACACCGATGAAACCGACACAGTCGATGAAGCGAATGTCGAAGACGGTGATCAGGTACAGGATCCATCATACACAGGCAGTATCACGGTGGACGAAGCAGTGCTTGACAGTATGACAGAAGCAGAACAATGTGCGGCGCTGGTCGCTCAGGCAACCATTACACCCGAAGAAGCTCAGGCAGCAGCCGAAACTGAGTCGGGTGGTGTCGTGGTCAAGGTTGAACTTGACAATGAGAACGGCTTCCTGGTCTACAGCGTCGAGATGGAAGATGGTAGCGATGTGAAGGTTGATGCTGGCAATGGCAGTATCCTGATCGTTGAACCGGCTGGTGAGGCAGGCGAAGAAGCCGAATAATCGCTTCCCACAAACGTACAAGGGCGCAGAGCGATTGGTCTGCGCCTTTTGTTTTGATTTTGACTGGAGGTAGCTCAACAATATTATGCGTACTTAAGTTGACAGGAGTAATATTGATGCCATCGACTTATCTGGGATAATTATAATATCTAAAAGGAAGTGCAAAATGCTCCAGTTGCCTGAAATTCGTGCATTAACAACACTTACACCAGATGGGCGAGTGCTATTCGCTACGCGAATGGTGCGCCTTTTCGCCTACGGTTTTCTGGCGGTTGTTCTCGGTTTATATCTGGCGACGGTTGGTCTGGATGATACGCAGATTGGACTTGTCCTCAGCCTGACGCTGTTAGGTGATGCCCTCATTTCCCTGCCCATCACCATTATTGCAGACCGGATAGGACGGCGGCGAATGCTGCTGATTGGGGCAGGTTTTATGATTTTCGCGGGTATGGTTTTTGCGCTCACCAGCAATATCACATTGCTAACCATCGCGGCAATCATTGGCACCATTAGTCCCAGTGGCAATGAGGTGGGTCCTTTCTTGGCAATCGAACAGGCCGCTTTGCCGCAAACGACGACGGATAAGCAGCGTACCCAGGTTTTCGCGTGGTACAGTTTGCTTGGTTCGGTGATGACTGGAGTGGGATCATTGTTCGGCGGGACACTGGCACAGGTACTTCAAACCAAAGGACGCACACCACTGGAAAGTTATCAGGTGGTCATTATGGGATATGCGCTGCTAGGCGTTGTGCTGGGTTTCCTCTTCACGCGCCTGTCACCAGCGGTCGAAATTGCAAAACCCGGACCCGCCCCCACCTTACAAAGCCTGTTCGGACTGCATCGTTCCCGTAAGATTGTCTACCGGTTGTCACTGCTGTTTATGATTGATGCCTTCGCAGGCGGTCTGGTTGTCCAAAGTTTAGTGGCGTTATGGTTCAACCGGCGCTTTGGTATCGATCCGGCGGTCATTGGGGCGATTTATTTAGGTGCGAATCTGTTTGCCGGGTTGTCGGCGCTGGCAGCCGCACGAGTCGCGGCGCGTTACGGGCTGATGAACACGATGATATTCACCCATGTTCCGTCCAACATTTTACTTATTTTAGTCCCACTGATGCCAACGTTGCCGTTGGCAGTTTTGATGCTCCTGGCGCGTTTTAGCATCTCTCAGATGGATGTGCCAACCCGTCAATCCTACACAGTCGCAGTGGTTGATCCTGAAGAGCGCTCTGCCGCCAATGGGGTGACAAATATAGCTCGAACGACTGCTTCGGCATTATCGCCGGGTGTGACCGGAGCGTTGTTCAATGCGGGTGGCATCGGTTTAAGTATTCCGTTTTTGCTGGCAGGTGGACTGAAGCTCGTTTACGACTTTTTGTTGTACCGCAGCTTCAAAACGATTAAACCCCCAGAAGAAATGTGAATGGTATATAAGTTTGAAAAGATAGGTCTGGCTCAATGTCTCAACCGTCACAACCATAATTTTTGATTTGAAATTAGGTTTTTGCAGGGGGTAATTTTTTTGTGAACTCAGTAGAAATCAATGCTTAAAGTTGTGCCACCTGTGCCACCTGAGACACAGGACTGCCGGATAGTGCATAAATGAAAGAGACTCTTTAGTATCAAAGAGTCTCAGATGGCTCAACTGGCTCAGCCTATTTTCACGAACTCGCACCGTTATTATTGCGGTTTATCTATTCTCCGTCTCAGGTGTCTCAACGGTCTCAACAAAGGATTCGGAGATCAACTTCCAGAATCGCACCCTGCCACCTCGGACGCGCTTTTGCGTACTGAGATTATTTGGTCCCGGTATCAAGATACCATCTTCCCGTAACTGCATCCCGATGGCGGTCACGGTGAAGCGCAGCGGTTGCACACGGTTGACTTCCCGGTGAGCAATTTCCGGCAACAGGTAGACAAATCCCTCATCCTTGTAGCCGATCACAGTTACACCCGGCGGATACTCACGTGGATTCTTCATATCGTCATCAATCACTGCCTGTCCACCGGCAATCAACTGTCCCAGAATATCGAGGAAAACCTCACTGGCACGTTCCTGGCGCAGCGTGCGAACACTCTCAATGATGGCATCCCGCCATGCAGGGATCAGATAATCCTCATCCATCTCGGACAGAAATCGTGAAAGCATCTGGTAGACTGTCACTAGCACCGCCCAGTTCTGAATCACACGTCCGGTGTTGGATTGTCCACCAACTTCAGCGGAAAGCTTCTCACGGTAGCCACGCATATTGCTGCTGAAGCGGCTAGCGATGTCGGTTTTCAGATCGCTCGCTTCAAGCTGCTTCACTACCCATGACGCGAAATGGGCGGTGAAACCTGGCAGGTGTTCACGTAAGCGTTCCGCCTGTACCAGTGCCTGCCCGTCTGGATCGCGCTTCTCCCAGGGTGGGATTTCCAGCACGAGCATCCGCGCCACGACCGACATCTCACCCTCGATGGTGGTTTCCCCTGTCGACAGGATCAAGCCGCGACAGGGTTTCTCGTGCCGAACTTTGGCTTCACGGGTCAATCGTCCGCGTCCCATACCGCGTGAGTAAGACTGCAAGAAACGGGTGAAAGTCTTTTCATCGGCGTAGATAGATTTGTAGTCATCCACCCAGAACAGGCTGTCTGCTAACGGATAACCCAGCGTCTCAACGGTGTTGATGGTATCGCCCCATTGGGCGGGCGGTGTGTCGCGGCTAAACTGCCCGTAGAAGCTGCTCAACAACGATGCAATCTCCGACTTGCCACTGCCCGATGTCCCGACCAGATGTACTGCCGGGCGCGGTGCCGCTGCGGGAAAGAAGCGCTGAAGTATGGGTAGGAGCGCAAAGGCAATGAGCGACGATGCCAGTTTGGGTGGCAGCACCTTTGTGACGGCATCGAATGCTTGTAGGCTCTCGTTCCAGTCTGTCGCTTGCAAACCATAATCGCGCAGGCGGTGGTCGAGTTCGACGGATGGCGGCTCTGCCAGCTTACCCTGCGCCGTGATGCTGTCCTGTGGTGAGATATACACCCATCTGCCGTCAAGCTGCATCCAGCCCATGAAGTTGTAGTGGCGGTAGGTTGGAAACTCACCGGATAACTGCACAATCGCCGGAACCAGATGCTTCGACATCCCGGCACGGACAACATACTGCGCCCCGGCGTTTGTTCCGATGAAGCGGCGCAGCGCCACATCATCCACGAACACATCCCCCGGCACATCGAGCTTTTTTACGAAGTCGCCGCGACGGAGTTCCAGCGCGGTGGTGTGAGCCTCTTTGCCGTCATCATCAATCTGGCAGATCTGGTAGAGCGCAGTAGCGGTCCAGTCTACCACCGTCTTCTCCAGCGTGCCACGATAGGTCTCCTTGCGGTAGATAATCTTGCCATCGCGCAGCAGGTAGCTCTCGGTATCGAGATATGCCTGCTCCCGCTGCTGGAAGTTAGCGCGTTTCCTTTCCTTATAGAGACGGTCAATATCACCGATTTTCAAGCCGTCGACACAGACCGCTTTCAGGCGCTGGCGTTCTTCCGCCCATTCAACCGGATTGAGATGGATGCAGGCTTCGACGGCGGCGACGATCTGCTCGGTGGTGGGTCGTTCTGCTTTCTGCTCAACCGTAAATTGGCTAACCAGTTGGCTGACCTGCTCTCGTGCCTGCTCTCGTGGTGCAGGGATGGGGTTGCGGGCGGGTTGGCTGTAGGCGCTCTGGATGGTCGCCAGCGCCTCATGCTCACTGCTGCCGCTGGCGAGGTGGCGTGGAATGAGTTCTCGTTCCGCATCCGTCTGGCTGTAGCCAGCATCGCGCAGCTGGCAGGCTGCCGCGAACAATTCACTGTTGCGACTGCCGTCCGGCGCACCGGATGCCAGATAGGTTTCAGTGCGCGGCGGCAGCGGGTGGTGTCCGTTCCCATTCAGGGTGATCACACTCATCCCGCCGATTTTCTCAGTACGCGGTTGGCTCTCCAACCAGGCGAAGGTATCCAGCAGATAACGCCGTTCCGGGTGGCTCTCGACAACAGTGACCACGACACCGCTGCGTTCCGGCTTGGTATTCACCGAATCGGGGAGGCGCATGATGCCTGCAACTGTTTTCACATATTCGGGGTCGCCTCCCAATGATGCGAACAGTCCACGCAGGATGCCCGCGATTTTCTGACGGTCAGCATCAGCCTGAAGCTGGAACGGATCCTCCAGCAGCCAGTAGCCATGCCAGCCGCCCCCGCTGTCGATGATGAACGAGGGTGCGGGATCAAAATCCTTGAGCGTCGTTAAGTTCTGGTCGCGCTGGAGGGCATTACCCTCACAGTCAATATCAACCCACAGTGCCGGAATGAGTGCAGCAGCTTCCGCCTTCCCCTGCTTTGCCTTCCGCAAACAAGGAGCGAAGTACATGCCATACCCTTCCCGATTCAGTGCCTCCGCCTGCTTCAATGCATCCCCCAGTTCGCGGTTGCTGCCCATCCGTCCCCACAGCGAACGTGCCTCCCCGGTAGTCGGGTGAATGCAGCGCAGTTCAAGGTAGAGTTCATCGGGGCTTCCATGATAAAGCGCGGCGAGAAATTGCCTACGCCCGTTGCTCGGCGCGTCAAACGTGTTCGTCTTGTCCACAAGGTCGTTCTGTGTCATACTCGTTGTATTCCTATCTGAATAGGTACACGGGGGTTTGGAGCGCACACGTTTGGCGACGGTTGGCGCTACTCTCCCCTGTGTGCTTTCTCGGTTAAAGTTCAAAATCTGGGGATATGTCTCTCTGCTGCTCATATTCCGCTATTTCCAGCATCAGTGTTTCCCTCTGTTCGCCACTCATTCCACCAATCAGTTCCGCGAGTTCTTGCAATTTGTCCATCTTCCCGTTCATCTCCTGGGTAAAAGCCTGAGCGAAAAACGCTGCCTGTTCATGCGGCAATCCTGACACCAGCGGGCGAAACTCCAACTGGAGCGAATCCGGGTCGTCTTCGGTTGGGGCTGGATAGTGGCGATAAAAGCCAACAGCGGTAGTTTGCTCGTCCGTCCGCCGTGTGCCACACCACATCTGCCAGCTTTCACCTCTATCATCTAGCATTACCCCATGTGGTTCATCTTCGACGATGTGGCGTTCCTGTTCGCGTGCTTCAACCAGTGCATCATAGCGCTGCTCCCATTCAGGGCCGACGTAGCGTTCCATCTGCGCGACCATCGTGCGCTCGGTGACATCATGCAGCATGTCGATGTGATTCGCTTTGCGATTGCGGCTGAAGTACAGCGGCACACGCTGCCCATGCTCCTCGTCATACACCGTTCCCGGTAGCACGATATGCGTGTGTGGGTCATACAGTCCCGGCGCTTGCGGATCGTCGGTCAATCTGTGATGGAGTACATAGCTGTACTCGCAACCAGTATCCAGTCCACGCTCGTCAAAGAACCCATTGACCATGCTTTCGGTCAATTCGCGCACAAACTGCTCACGCTCCTCCGGCGCGACCATGCCAATCAAGTCGGGATTGGGATTGCAGACAAGGCTGAAGGTCAGCACATGCTCGCTCTTGAGGTCGTCGCAGTGCTGCGCGATTTCGGCGACTGAGCCGCCCATACCCTGATCGACCCAGCGTTCGCGTCCGGCGACGTGCCGCGCCGCCTCATCCCGGCTCTCCCGATAGGTCAGATACCGCAGCAGATTCTTCGACTGCTTCGTGCCGTCGGCGGACGGCTTTTTGTACTGCACATTGGCGACACACATCAGCTTGCTGTCCATTTAGCCCTCACGTTTACGTGTCACCCGCTCGATGAACCCATGCAGCAGCGTGGTCAGTGCCTCGACCTTCGTATCCAGTGCGTCCACCTTCGATTCGATACCTTTAGCAATGGCTCGCCGTGACCCTGGCAAATCTTCCTGCGCTGCCAGATACAAGTTCACCGCATCGCGCAGCAGGTCGTTCTTACTGACAAAATTCCCGACGCGGCTGCGAACATTTCTGAGTTCTTGGAGCCGTCGCATCTGGTCGGGAGTAAGATTGACGGTCATGCGTTCGCTGTACGGATTGGGTTTCTTCTTCACTCTGATATTCCTTCTTTTAGATGGGCATTCAACACGAACTGACGGAATTTCCCGGTTGGACGAAAACGCACATACACCCGCTTGACGGCGAGCCGTCCGACGGCACCGCCGCTGTGAAAGGTCTGCACCTCGACCAGCAGCTTGCCCAGATCGGCAACTGTGACCGTCTGACCGGGCTGTGCCAGTTCCTGGGTCCACAGTTCCGCCATGACTTCCAACACCTCCGCCACATCGCGCCGTTTCAGGCGCGGCAGGCGTTTGCTGATTTCAGTGACTGTCTGATGATGGTTCATCTTTACGGTTCTCCTGTCTTGCATCTGTCCCCATTCCGCTTTACCGCTGGATGGGGAACCACAATTGGCTGAAAGAAGGTGATGCGAATTTTGAATGCATCCCGGCAACGGGTGCGTTCGGTGGGCGCGGCGAACCGCGTCCACGAGTGCGGCGGAGCTCCTGCACCGCCGCACTCATGCAGGGGCGACAGCCGCTGCATCAGCCCCCACGGCGCATGAGGGGCGAGCGGATTTAGCTCGCTCCAGACCCCGTGAGAACCCTTCTGGTTACTCACAACCGTTACACGGGGTCTGGCGAAGTCGCAGCGCCTCGACGCTGCGACCTGCATGGCACAGCCATGCACTGCTTTGCCTGGTCTGTAGTACACATCTGGTTGTCGTCGATCCATCGTTACCACTTCGCTTTCTTCATGCGACTTTCGCGCCGCATGGCATCCTCATTGGACACATCCTCAGACTGTAAGACACCATTCCCATTGGGCGAACGAATGTTGGGCTGCACACCACCTACAGCAGCAACATGCTGGATGACTCGTTCTACATAGCCCGGCAAGTCCATCAGTGCTGTCCGTATCCATGCCGCATCGTCACATACCTGCGTAAAGCGTCCCGGATCAAACGGCTGTGGCACATTTCTGGGCATAATCGGGCGATACCCACCCCGGTTGTCTTCGATGTACCCGCGCATCATGTCTTTCATGACCGCATTGCGGCTGCCACGCGGGATGCTGTTCCACCAGGCGATTAAGTCGGCATCCTCGCTGTAAGTCATTTTCACGGTCGCTGTCGCTCGTTTTTGCTTCGCCATGCTGTTTGCTCCTTTAGAGGGTGTCCGAATCAGTCCGAATCGTGTCCGCACCTGACCGACACCCCATCACCCCGACACCATCACGATTGACGGGCGATAAACCGGGCGTAATTCAGATACCCGCGTGCGTTGGCAAGCTGCGCGTCCCGCACCAGTGCAATCTGGGGATAGGCTTCGCGCACATCCTCGACCACCAGTTCCGCGCCACCGCCGGACAGGTAAACCACATCCACTGTTGTCCCGCGCTGCCACTTCTCGCTCATCAGATTGAGGGTCGCGCTACGGAGTGGGGCAAGAGCTTCTTCCACGATTTCGTGGTAATCCACCGGCTGACCATTGGCGTGGAAAATGCCAGTCCGCAAAACTTCCTCGACGATCTTGAAGGGCATCTTCTCGCGGTAATCCCGTTCCAGTGCTGCCGCAATTCGTTCTTGCGCCGTATACACCCCGCTCTCGACACTGCCACTTTCCGCGTCCACGAACTCGCCTTCGTCATCCAGCGCCAGATCAACTGTGTACGTCCCCACATCGCAGACACCCGTTCTCCGATAGGTATGCTGACGATTGATTTCCCCACTTTCATTCAGCGTGTTTGCATAAATCGTGCCATATGGCTGTGGCATGACCATCACCTCCGACACATGAGCGATGAGTTCTGCCGTATCCGTTTTAATGAGGTGCTGACCAATCAGCGAAGCCTTCAACTCGGCTGCATCCCGCATATGATCTGTCGGCAAACCCGTAGCGATGCGAATATGAACGATGTCGCGGTTCCACATGCCCTGCATCACTTTCCCAATCGCTACTTTCGCCAGCCGGAGACGGAAAGCGTTACCCATCGTGGACTCATTGGCGGTGCGCCCACGCAGTCGCAGCAGTTCACCGGGCGGAAGCTGTGCCAGTGCCAGATCACCCACGAACCAATCGCCTTCATCGTCCGTCATCTGATCACCCGGATGCCGCCGCGCCATATCCTCCTGCTGGAATTTAATCTCACGGGCATGACCCATGACCGACGGAAACATCACCACCTGATCGGCGGTAACTGCCTTCACAACGCCGTAGCCGATGTCCAATCCCATCGTCACAGTGCTGCCCGGTAAAGCTGGTTTCTTCGAATTCTGCTTACTCACGGTCTTCTCTCCTTATGAGAAATACAAAAAAGCCAGTGACCTACGCTTTCCTGCGCGGTTTGGCTTTAGAACCACCTGAGTTATGGGGTAAATAGCGCTCGACGGCGCGGGCAACGTCACCTAAATCAAAAGCTGCCGCAATACCTTGTTGAGTTGGGGCTGAACCAACAGATGTCGATCTTTTTGCAGGGGAAAGCGCGGCTGGTGTTCGAGAACTGCCCCATCCGCGTGGTCTTCTCGCAGCGGCAGGGCATGAATGTCTTCCATGAGGATGCTGCGTTCCAGCATCTCAACCAGCAGCACCGCGACATCATCGCCGCCCTACCGCGCTTCCACTACGTCCTCGACATTCAGGACGAAGGTCTCTGGTATCTGTACAACCGTCCGGCGGCGGGGGAGATTGCCCGTTTCCAAACCACCTGAAGGATAACCCAAATGGAGGATGAACCGTGTCGAAAAAAACGGCTGCCAATCCCTTTCAGGCGCTCGAAGAAGAGGCTTACCACGCCTTCCGCGAATGGCCGGTCTGGCTGGTTCTCAGAGAACGTGAATTGGATGCCCATCTCTCGGCGCAGCACCCGCCAGATGCTGCGAACGCTGGCACACAACCTGAGCAGCAGCGCCGCCATCCGGCGCTGGATGAAGGAGGCAAGTAACGTATGAAACTGGTGATTGTTGAATCCCCGGCGAAGTCGAAAAAGATCGCCGGATTTCTGGGACAGGGCTGGCGGGTGGAGGCGTGTCTGGGACACGTCCGCGACCTGCCCGAAGCCGAACTGGGGGTGGAGGTTGCCGCTGACTTCCGCCCCACTTACGAAGTGCTGCCGGGTAAGGGCAATGTGGTCAAGAAACTGCTGAAAGCGATTAAGGAAGCTGAAGCGGTCTATGTTGCTACTGACCCGGATCGGGAAGGTGAAGCCATCGCCTGGCATCTGCTAAAACTGGCAAATGTGCCCAAAGATAAGCCCGTCTATCGGGCGCTGTTCCACGCCATTACGCAGGCTGCGGTACGTGAAGCTGTTGCCCAGCCGCGTGCGCTCGATGTGAACCTGGTCGAAGCACAGCAGGCGCGGCGCATCGTTGACCGGCTGGTGGGCTATCTGGCATCACCGCTGGCGGCGAAAGCGCTGGACGGTAAGTTCTCTGCTGGACGGGTGCAGAGCGTCTGCCTGCGATTGGTGGTCGAGCGTGAACGCGAGATTGAGGGCTTTACGCCTGAAGCATTCTGGACACTGGGTTTGAAGCTGGCGGCGGACGGTGTTGAGTTAACGGCGAAACTGCACCGGGTCAAAGGCGCAGACAGCACCTTCAAGACCCGCGAACCGCTGGACAAACTTGTGACGCTGCTGCAAACCGCGCAGGTGTGGGTCGGCAAAGCGGGGCGGAGCGTGAAAGCCCGGCACCCGCTGCCGCCCTTTACCACCTCGTCACTTCAGCAGGCAGCCTCAAAAGGGTTGGGCTTGTCACCGGATAAAACGATGGCGCTGGCACAGACGCTCTATGAACAGGGCTGGATCACCTACATGCGGACGGATGGTGTGTCCGTCGCGCCGGAGGCACAGGCAGCAGCACGGGAGTACATCACCCGTGAACATGGGGCGGATTATCTGCCGCCTGAGCCGCCCACCTACATCGTGAAAACGGCGAATGCCCAGGAAGCGCATGAAGCCATCCGCCCGACGGATGTCAACCGCTTACCGCAGGATGTTGACGGCGATGGTGCGGCGCTGTACGCCCTGATTTGGAAACGCTTTGTCGCCTCACAGATGTCGCCTGCCCTCTATACCGTCACTGGCGCGGTCATCTATGCGGGCAAAGCGCAGGGACAGCCGTTCCCACTGGAATTCCGGGCGCAGGGACGTTCGCTGCTGTTCGATGGCTTCCTGAAGGTCTACGAAGAGCCTGCCGACGAGGGCGAAACGGAGGATGAGGAAAACGGAACACTGCCGCCGCTGAAGGACAACCAGCTTCTTCAACTGGTCGCGCCGCAGGTGGAGGAACATCAGACCCGCGCCCCCGCCCGCTACACCGAGGCGGCGCTGGTGCAGGCGCTGGAACAGCGTGGGATAGGTCGCCCTTCCACCTATGCCAGCATGGTCAAAACCGTCAAGGACAAGGGCTATGTCAGGGTCAGTCAGAAACGGCTCGTCCCTACTGAGAACGGCATCGCCCTGTGTGATTTCCTGACGGCGCACTTTGCCGATGTGCTGGCGTATGACTACACCGCCCGGCTGGAAGACCAGCTTGACCGTATTGCGGCGGGCAACACAACCCGACTGGAGGTGCTGCGGACATTCTGGGAAGGATTCAATCTGCACCTGAGCAAAGCGACGGAATATGCGCTCGCACAGGTCAAGGCGCGGCACACACCAAAGCCTTTGATGCTGCGCCCGGCGGAGGAGTAAGCGCATGAGTGACTACATGCCTGAACCACCGCCCATTGACTACGACGACTGGCTGCCGCCGCCACCGGATGAGGCGTATTTCATGCCGGACGATCCCTTCCCGGATGATCTGTTCAGCGGCGCATCGCCAGATTACAACTACACGCCCGTCGATGACCCCTGGCTGCCGGACGATGAGCGCTTCGTGCCAGAGGATGTTCAGCACCTGCCGGATGTGCCGCCCTTATCGCAGGATGGCTTGCAGGGCTTTGAGCCGCCTGAACCCGCTGATGAAGATTGGGACTGGCACGATGCCTGTTTGATTGGGGTCGAACGCGACACCGACGACGGCACGCGCTATGAGATTGGCGCGATAGATGTGTACGCCAATGTCAATACCGGTGATCTGGGCGGGAGCTACCTGCCCGTTGCTTCGTTTGAAGATGTGGACGTGGCGGCAGCGTTCTACCACACCCTGCAAGAGCAGATGCACGATCAGGGACTGCCCGCTTATCAGGTGCCGGAGTTTGCGGAAGCCCGCGCGGCTGAGATGAACCCGGAACCAGAACACTGGCGTGGGGCAAGCCCCGAAGAATACGCCGCCTATGAACACCTGCGTGATCTGGAGGATGGGGGCATCGGTGGGCGCGACGAACCGCCCGACACCGCCATTGACCCATTGCTTCGGACAGCGATTGAACTGGGTGGTGTGGTGGTTGAGCCAGAAGTGGAAGCCCCCCAGATCGAAGATAGCTCGGCATTCCAGGCGTTGAGCGCGATTGGCATCGAAGCCGAGAACTTCGACCCAGCCAAAGACCCGCCGCCTTTCTATGATGCCGAGACGGGAACGGCGTATTGGATTGGTGTCTTTCAGCCCGATAAGGAAGACCGTGAGAACTGTGTCACCAGCATCCTGTCGCTCGGACGTAATCCTGAGACGGGTGAGATGGAAGCGCAGCTCGCGCCCTGTGTCCCCGGTGAGTGGGATAAGGCGTATGCCTCAGCCGAATATCTAATTCAGGTCGCGCAGAAAGGCGGTATTGACCGCTGTTTCGATGCCGCCGAAGGTATGGCGCTGGCAACCGACCAGCGTGAACTGTGGGAGAACGAACGCGGCGTGGCGCTGGAACCGGAAGCGGCACGCGAGATTGCCGACTACACCCGCGATGCGTGGGAGGTGGAATTGTGAGCGATGTAAGCGATACCAGTGAAGTCAAAACCCGCAGTTTCACCATCCGCCTCACCCCGGAAGATCAGGCGGCGCTGGCAGAACTGTGCGACCTGTACGGGCTGGATCGCCCCGGCAGTATTCGCCGCGCCGTGCGCCAGGTGCTGGCATGGAAGAAGAAGCTGGGCAAGTCCGGCTATTTCGTCCCGGCAGGTGAAAGCGAACCGCCAGAATTCCTGATCCGGCTGGAGCGAAAGGACGCGCATGAGTGATACCGAGGTTGTGCGTCACACTGCCGAAGATGGCTCGGTCTATGCCGTCGAAGTGGTGCCACCAGAACGCGAGAGCTACGGGGCGCAGTACGGCGTGGAACTCGTCCGCGCCTCGACAGATCGTTACGGACTGGAACACGAACAGCGCCTGCGCTTAGGCGCGTACTCGTCGTGGGGGTCTGCCGAAGAACATCAGCGCGAAGTCGAAGCCGCGCTGGAACAAGACGGACTCGACGGACTGGGTGAGGATGCCCGGCAGGTGGCGCAGATGCCCTATCTGGACGGGCAGTACCTGGCGATGGTGTTTCCAACGGATGGCTCTACCGGTGACAGTGCCAAAGTCCATCTGCTCTATCTCAGCGGCGAACAGGTGACAGCGGCGCTGGTTGCCGATGGGCGCACCGAGGACATGGAAAATCTCTGCGGACAGTTGGATCACGCCTGGGCGGAAGGTGGCAATGAACGGTTGCTGGACACCGCGCAGCACGAAGCGGAAGTGCGGGGACAGGTCGCCCCCGGCACGCCGCTCTTTGATGCTGTACCCAACCTCGACCTGCCAGACGAGATGCCCTTTACCTTGGGCGAGGGAATGCAGCCGTTTGACGCGCAGGGTGTTGGACAGGCGCACCACGTCGATGGGGGTGGGACGGCGCACTGGTTCGCGGTGGTTGAAAACGATAAACCAGAGGCAGAACCTTATGAACTGCGCTATTTCCGGGCGCTGGAAACGAGTGGAGGCGCACTCCAGCACGACTCGTATCCGGTCATGCCGCTGCCTGACGATAATCCCGGTTCAGCCTGGCCGCTACCGGGACTGGAGATGTATCTGGCAAAGGGCGACCTCTACATGGCGCAGCAGTTCGCCCATGATGTCGCTGACCATCACGGGCAGGCGTTCCCTGACCCGCTGGACTTGCCCGCACTCAATCCAGAGCCGGAATACTACTTCGGCTACGGGGTCGGTCCGAATAATGAGCCATCGCTGGAAGCGGTCAAGACCTGGATGCACGGCAGCGAACGCCGTTTCGACACCTTCACCATTGCTGAATATGGCATGTGGGATGAAGCCCAGACCGACGAACGCGAACTGGAAGAGACACTGAAAACGCAGGGGCTGGAAACCGCTATGAATCAGGCGGAGCGCATGGCGGTGGCGAGTGGTTATCTTGACCCGCAACGCGCCGATGGGCGCGCCTTCTTTGAAGACGATGCCCCGCCCGACCCCTTTACCACCGAACGAACACGAGTCATGGAGCGTGAGATGCAGCACGACGAAACACAACAGGACCCAGAATACAGTATAACCGCGATTGCTGCCAACGGCAGTTCGCATCTGGATGTGACCAAGCAGTGGGGCGAAGACCAGCACGCCCACCTCATCATCCCGCAGCCGGATTGGGAAACGGCGCGAATCCACGCTGAGTTTGTGGATGACATGCTTCAACAGGAAATGCTTCAGGGCGCGATGACCTATGTGGAACTGGTGGGTGTCGAAGCCGGGGTGATTGACCCGCAGCGCGACGACCCGCGTCTGTTCACCGAAGGACCGCCGGATCCATTCACGACCATCCGTGAGCGCGAACTGACACAGACAGTCGATGTCACTGAAATGGACACCGAACCCTATACCCCGGTCACGCTGGAGCCGGAAGCGCCCGACTACCCGACGATGTACCGCGAGTTTGCCGCCGAAGCTGCCCGTGAGCGCGAAGCAAACGCGGCGCTGGAAGGTGCGGCATGGTTTGAGGCGACCTTCGAGAAATCCGACACCGAACTGCTGCAACCGGTGAACGATACCGTGAATTACGCAGTGGTGGTGCAGGAAACCGACCCCTGGACGCGGGAACTGCTGGTGGACAAATACTGGCGCGAACCCAATGGCTATCTGGGAATGCAGTCGGTGACGCTGGATACGTGGGACTCGGAGGATGAACAGGGACGCGAGCAGGCGGAGCAGGCGCGGGAGGCGCTGCTGGAAGTCCACGACCAGCGGGGGCTGGAAGCCATGATGCACAAAGCCGAATTGATGGCAGTGGAGAACGACTGGCTGGACGGGGATCGGGTTGACCCGCGCCTGTTCACACAGGGACCGCCGGATCGTTTCGAGACGCTGGCGCAGCAGTTGGAAGGTGAAATCAATCCCTACTGGAACACCGATGGGGAGAAGATCGAAGACCCTGCGCCGCAGCCGGGGGTGGAAAATCCCTACTGGCGGCTTGACCCTATTCCGGTGCATGACCCGGACGGCGAACCGTTAGGACACGCGCTGCACATGGTTGTCTACCCCAACGTGGAACGCGACCCGGATGCGGTCGGCAGTCCGGCGATGGCGGCAGAGGAACCATTCCGAATGCTGGAGATGGCACATTTCGAGACAACTGAAGCAGTGGATAGGTTCGGCAAGGACTTCAACAGCTATCTCATCCCCGGACTGCTCAATGGACCGGAACTGGCGATGGAAGTGGCACGGCTGGAAGGACTGCCTGCCGACTGGAAAACGCTCGAAGGGGATGATCTGAAAGCGTATCAGAATTCGGAACTGACACTTACCCGTGACTTGTCAGACTGGCATCCCTACAACCCCAATGCTGAACGCGATGCCCGCATCGCGGCGGAGGGGCTGTATACCGACCCGATTCAGCAGGTCGTCGAGCAGGATGAACCGGAGATTACATCCGGCACACCGGAACTGGACTTTTAAGCGATGACCACGCTCAAACCACAGATTGCATTGGGCGGTTTTGCCTTGATTACGCTGCTGCTGGCTGGCGCTGCCGTCGGACGGGTATTGGGCGTGAGCTTTGGCGAGGCGCTCTACCTGACCGGGGTGCTGCTGGTCATACTCGGCTGGCTGGGCAATCGGATGATGCTGCGACGCTGTGCCAATCCATCCGAAGAGCGGGAGGCGTAGCCGATGTTTTACTGGCTCTTCACCGAGGGGCGGGCGCTGCTGGGCGGCTGTCTCGCCCCCCTCCTGTGTCTGACACTCTTTATGCCTGTCCTTGTCAGTGCGATGCTGGGGGCAGGCATCCAGCGCACCAGCGAAACACAGGGCGTAGTCGGTTGGAAACGCGGCGCGAAACTCCTTGCTCACCTGATCGTTGAGCTGGGTGTGTCGGCGGTTTACCTGACGCTGCTGGGAGATATGGCGGTGCAGCCGCTGCGTGGGCGGCAAACACCCAATGGTGTTGTCCAACTGCTCGTCGGTGCGCCACCGAATGTGAACGCCATGCGCCTGTTTATGTTCGGCATGATGCTGGTGATGCTGTGGTTCTTCCTGACCATCGGGCTGCACAGCGGCATCAAAAATGGCGGCTGGCTGCGCGAACGGGTGGATCGCCTGCGAAATCCGCAGGTCAAACGTGGAGCGCTGGGTTCGTCGCATTTCTGCACCATGCGCGAATATAAACGCTTCAGGCGTGAAGATGCTGAAGGATTGTCGCTGCTCGGCGCGTTCTGGGGCGAACAGAAACGCCGCCTTGATCTGGGCATGGGACGGTTTTCACTCAGCGGTGAAGATGTGGCGCGTGGTATCTTGACGCTGGGTGGTCCGGGTTCGGGTAAGACGCAGGGTATCATCCTGCCCGCCATTGCAGATCGAATGCTGGCCGGACATTCGTTAGTGGTAGCAGATCCGCAGGGCGAAATCACGGGGCATGTGTTGAAGTATGCGGCTGTGACCCGCCATCTGGTCGTCGTCCATGATCCGACCAGCGTGATTGGACCACGTTATAACCTGGCAGAAGGCATTGAGAATGTATCTGATGCCCGCGCCATTGCCGATGTGCTGGTGCCCTCTGCCGCCGGTGACAACCGCTTCTGGACGGACAGCGCGGCGGCGCTGCTGGCCGCCTGCCTGATTCGTTTTCCCAATCTCGGCGAAATTTACAACGCCATGAATGACCTGAAAGGGCTAGCTGGCAAACTGGCATCCCAAAAGGATGATGCCGCGCTGCTGGCGAACAGTTTCATTGCATCGGTGGGTTCGGATGGCAAGGTCGCCTCGAACGTGGTGGCGACGCTGGCGACGGCACTCACCGGCTGGGCATCTACCGATGTGCGTGCCAACACCAGCGCTTCCGATTTTGATGCTGACCTCATTGTGGGGCAGCCAACGGTGGTCGTCCTGACCTGCCCGGGTCGTATGCGTGCCGTCTACGCTTCTTACCTGGGCGCGACGCTCCGCAAGCTCATGCTCGATCTGGATACGATTGGCGAACGCAACAAAGGGCCGCTGCCCGTTCCCGTCGGGGTGATCCTGGATGAGTTCCCGACGCTGGGCAAGCTGGACAGTCTGGTAGCCGATGTGAACCTCGTCCGTAAGCGCCGTATCTCGATCATGATCGGGGCGCAGACCAAAGGACAGTTCCACATGATCTATGGCAATGAAGGTACGCAGGCATTGTTCACCGGTCTGGCAACGCAGGTGATTTACGGCGGTTGTGATGCCGACACCGCCGAGTTCTACAGCAAGGCAAGCGGGACAGCAACCACCGATGCCAATGCGGATGACCCCAACAGTCACCTACGCCAGCGTCCGCTGTTGACCGTCGATGAGGTGGTTACGCCACAGGTCGGCAACTGTACCATCTTTGCTCGTTATGTGGAGGCGGGTTTTGCCACCCAGGTCGTCCTGAACGCCCGCCTAACTCGTTTCTATGAGCGCGACGACTGGAAACAGCGGCTCAATGCGGCGCAGGATGTCCAGCCGCTCCTGCTGGAACGGGGTATTTTGCTCAACTTGCAACCTGTCGAGACGCCTATACCCTCTATTCCCAACTCGAATACACCTGAGTCCGTCGCAACGACACCCTCCACACTGGAAATTGCCGCATTGATGGCACGAGTCGCCGCTGAAACCCAGAAGCAAACGAATGGCAATGTTCAGACCATAAGCACGAGTGAGATGCGTAGCAGGCATGAAAAGCGCAAGCGTGCTGTGAAAGAGGTGACTCCATGACGCTGACGAAGAACAAAATGATCCGCGCAATCGGGCGGCGTACACGGCTGAAGAACCGCGATGTGCAGTTGATGCTGGAAGCGCTGGTTCAGGTTTGGACTGAAGAACTGGTGAGCGATGGACGCATTGAACTGGAAAACCTTTTTGTGTTGGAGGTCCAGACGATTGACCGGGGAGAAAACGCCGGGGCGCTCAATGGTGGTGATGCGCCGCGTATGATTCAGCGCGTGATCCTGCGCGTGAGTAAGCGGTTAAAGCAGTGTCTGAATCATTCCGGGGAACTGCATGAATAAGCAGGGTTGTTACCAGAGTGAGCAGTTTCTATCGTTGGCGAATCCAGTAAACGCCCGCCTCATCACACTTCACTTCAAACCTTGCCGGATAGTCTGCCAGAAACTTGAGCAGATTCTTGTACTTCTTGCCCGGCTGCCCCAGTCGTTTGGGCTTGAGATGGTAGAAGGTCTCATAGAGGCATTGTGCGACCCGGCTGAAATTGACCCATTCCTTGTTCTGTGCCCGAATGAAGTCATGTGTCGCCTGTAAAACATCATCCGTATTGTAGTCCCGGATGGACTGCGCTGCGATTTCACGCTTGCGCTGGCTGGCGCGTGATTTGGAGCGTTTATTCTTCGGCTTTTTGGGGGACTCCATTAGTTCGTAGGCAGTTCCATAATCGCGGATGACACGCTCACGCAGCGCCTCCAATTGATCTGGCGCGACCCCGAAGGCAGTGACAGAATAGTCCCAATCCCGTGAGCGGATCAGGTCACGTTCCAGCTTCGCAAAACATGCATCGCATAAGCCGAGATCATTCACGGCAAACGGTAGGTCACACGCCGCACAAAACGTGTCGATCAATTCATCGATACTGTCATCCTCTGGGTATTCCATCACTTTCTCCTAAAATCCGATCAAGGCTTGTCCTAATCATAGCAAGTTTCTATCAGTGGACTGAAGACGCATCACGTTCAGTTTCGCGGAAACCATGCATCCAGGTCATTGGGTGCTGGCTGTTCCGGTTCGATTTCCGGCTCTACTTCCCGTAGGAGCTGCCATTCTGGTCCAACAATCCGATCTAGTGCAGCGCTGAAATGACGACTGGCAATCTCCCGAAAGAGCGTATCGTGTCCGCGCTCTTTGTTGTTGTACACCGCCGTCCGATCTACTCCATCCAGTGGCGCGGTTCCGGGTAAGACAACGTGCGTGTGAAGCTGCTGCATTGTTTCGTCATCATCGTCCATCTTCGCCTCGCGGTCATGCAGAATATAGCTGTATTCCGGCACGCCAAAGCCACGCTCCAGATAATAATCCTCGACGATGCGCTCCGTCAGGTCACACACCAGGTCGCGCCGTTCTTCCTCCGGGATGAGCGCCATTAGGTCAGGGGCAGGCGAAACCACCCATGTCCATGCCAGCACATGTTTGCTCTGAAGCGCATCGCTGTTCTTCATAATATCGCGCCAGTGGATGCCCATGCCATGATCCTGCCAGCGCTCATAATCCCGGTTTGCGGCAAGCTGATTCTGCACCTTGTCCCTGTATTGGAGGTATTTGAGTGTGGAACTCAGCCCTTTGCGTCCGGTGCCATGTCCTTTGCGCTGGGTGCCTTTGTAGGCAAAATCCACGACGATGATGGCTTTACTCAACGTTTAGAAGCCTTCATCTCACGGACAGCTTGCATCTGCGCCAGCAGTGTTTCACCGTCGCGTCGGGCGGCAATAATGGCATCCGCAATGCGTTCCGGGCTGCCTTCTGGTTCCAATGCCGCCAACAGATAGATCAGGACGTTCAGGTGGAATGAAAAGGCTGATTCCAGCCGGTCTAGCCGATCTTGCAGCGACTTCTGGAAGTGCTTGCGGCTGCCAATGATGTCTTCCTGATTATCCAGATACAGGCGGATTGCTTCGCGGATAATGTCAGCTTCAGTGGTATCGCGTGGTTGCTTACTCCCCAGCAGCGCCAGACGATCTCGCATCTCCTGCGTCATGGTGATGCTGCGCTGCACCGATTTCTTTGACATGCGTTGTCTCCCGATAGGCGAACTTCTCTCTAATTATCGCAAATCGGGGTCGGGTAATGGCTGTAAAATTGCAGTTTTAGGGCGTTAAAATTGACAAAGTGGAAAATGAAGTGCGTTAGTAATCCCAATTCTCATAAGCCAATGGCTCACGGTTCAGTTCGTTGCGTATCATGCGCCAGTTGGGGAGAAATGTATCCATAAGCTGAGTGAAGCGATCATTGTGATGACGTTCCAGCAAGTGAACCAACTCATGGACGATAATGTACTCAAGGCATTGGACTGGTTTTTTGGCTAACTCCAGATTGAGCCAGATGCGCCTTGCTTCGATATTGCAGGAACCCCACTTCGTCTTCATCTGTTTGACGCGCCAGTCGTCTACCTGCACATCAATGATGGCTTGCCATCTATCGATAAGAGGTGCCAATTGCTGCTTTAACTGCTCCCGATACCAGCGGAGTAGGATACTCTCGCGTTGTGCAGCATCGCTACCAGGACGGACAATCAACTCAAGAATTTTCTTGTTACGGATTTTGACGGAGGGCGTTTCATCACGATACTCAATATTGAGCAAATAACGTTGACCTTCAAAATAATGGCTTTCGCCAGCGATATACCGCCGCTCGGTCTGACGCTCCTGCGTAAGGAATTGCTTTTGCTGGCGTTGTATCCAGGGTAGTTTGGAGATGACCGCCAGACGTACCGCATCGTCTTCTATATAAAGCGGAACGGCAACCCGAACACGACCATAGGGTGGATAAACGGCAAGGTGTAGGTTTTTGATGTCTTTGCGGACGACATCAACCACAATATCATTGACAACAATCTGGTGCATACCTAATATTCTCGTTGATTACTGATAAGTTTGAACAGTTCTTCAGTTAATCCGTGATCGCCCACTTCGGCGTAAATTGCACCCATGATGCGGCGCTCTTTAGCTAAATCGCCACGCCAGCCATGTTGTTTGGAGGTTTGAATGGCTTTGTCCACCGCAAGTGCAAGCTCTTCATTATTGAGTCGGTCATACAAAGCACGTTTTGCGGATGTATTGATCGCTCCGGGATAGCTCGAGCCGGATGATGGATTCTTAACCTGCTTCGTCAACTCAACGATTCTTGCCAGATAATCTTCATACTCAAGTGCCTTCGCTTTGCGCTCCTGAATAAGTGTATCGAGCAATTCGGACATTCGGGCATAATAGACCGGATTGGTCGGGTTTTCGTCGATAATCACCCGTCGCACGTTATTTTCAATGGTTTCCGCAACTGCTTCTTTGTTGCCAGCGATACCTTCCGGCAATTCTTTGATAGCATCTTCCCCACGTTCAACAATCAGTTGAATCAGCGTCATATCATCAAATGCAGAAACCTGACGACTTTTATCTGCTTGAATATAGGTATCAAGTAAGCGCCGCATTCCCGGCTCATACATCTTCAAGTCGATGGCATCACCACTGGCGAGCTTGATTTCTGTCCGCACATTTTCATAGTGGGCTACTTCCTGACGGATGGCTTCGCTTTCTGTTTCGCTGTAGCCCGCTGCTTCCATATCATTGGCGAGATTGGCATAAGCGCGAATTAATGAGACTGTGTATTTATAGAGGTCAACGCGACGCGCTTCGGTTTGCTTGAGTGCGTCTTTATCTGATGTATCCTCGCCACAGAAATAGTGAATATACTCGGGTGTGCCTTTGGGTGGTGCAACCGGCTCACACAGAGCTTTGATTTGTTCGCGTGCCGCTTCGAGACGCTCGCGCCCTTTGAGAAGGCGATCTGTTAGAAGTCCCTCGATGTCTTCTTCATCGTAGCCTTCAAATGCGCCGGAAGTGTAGACGCTGATGGATTCTTCCAGACTCTTGAACAGGTCTTTGTAGTCGATGATGTAACCATACTCTTTGTCATCACCATCAAGGCGATTGACGCGACAAATGGCTTGGAACAGCCCGTGATCGCGCATTTGTTTGTCGATGTAGAGATAGGTGGCTGAGGGTGCGTCAAAGCCGGTGAGCAACTTATCCACCACGATAAGCAGCTTCATCTGTGCCGGTTGTTCAATAAATTTCTTTTTGACTGCCTGCTCAAAAACTTCAACACTTTGACCGTTGAGCATCTGCTGGTAGATGCTGTATTTTTCGAGTTCTTCGGTATCGCCTTCGCCCGTACTTTCGCCTTTGATTTTGGAAATATGAGGATTGTAGGACGTGATAATCGCGCACTTTCTGAAACTGTTCTGGATAAACAACTCATAGAGCTTGCACGCCTCATAGATGCTGCCTGCAACAAGCATCGCATTCCCGCGCCCATCCATCAGCCGGTCACGCATGTCCATGTCAATCATGATATCGTTGACGATGCGTTGTAAACGCGGTTTGGAGCTATAGACGTTTTTCATTGTGCCCCAGCGTTGTTTGAGTTGCGCCTTAGCAACATCCGTCAAGCCCTGTGTTTTGCGCTCAAAGAAAGCATCCACTTCGTCCGGCGACTCCAGATTCTGGTCAATGTCACGGGCTTCATAGCGCAAATCCAGTACAACGCCATCTTTAACAGCATCATCATATTTATAGGTGTGGATATACGTTCCAAAGGTTTCGATGCTGGTCTTACGCTGTTTATCCACCTTTAGCAGAGGTGTGCCTGTGAAGCCAACAAAGAGCGCATTAGGCAGCAAAGCACGCATCCCACGATGCAACAAGCCCGATTGGGTGCGGTGACATTCATCGACGAAGACATAAAAATTGCCATATGCCCTGAAATTTTGGGGAAGATTAGCGGTCAATTCATCCATGAACTTTCTGACATCGCCCTCATCCTGACCTGGAAACTTATGAATGAGCGAACATATCAGCAGGGGTGTCGTTTTCGCCAACTTATCAATCAGGTCGGCACCGCTTTCCGTCCGATAGATGCCTTCTGCTACGCCCGTATAGATGCTTTCAATCTGGTCATCCAGCTCGGTGCGGTCAGTAATCACCAGCACACGTGCATTAGGATCATGTTCTCGAAGCCACTTGCTGATGTAGACCATCGTCAGGCTTTTACCGCTGCCCTGCGTGTGCCAGATAATACCGCCTTCGCGCTGTCTAATGCGTGCTTGTGCCGCTTTCACACCAAAATACTGATTCGGACGGGCAACTTTCTTCGTACCAGCATCGAACAGGATGAAGTTGTAAATCAGGTCTAATAGGCGTTCTTTAGAAAGCAAACGCACAATCTCACAATCGAGCAGATGCGTGATGACCTGACCATTGACCTCACACCGGGATTGGGGTAGATATTTTTTATCTTTCGCGTCCGTGTTGGGATCGTAGTCAGGATTGTCTTCTTTCCATGTCAGATAATATTTTTCGGACGTTTCAGTGGTGCCGTAGCGCAAGCCCTGCGTATCATTGCCCGCCGTGACTAACTGCATGGTGGTGAAGAAGGGTTTAATGAATCGGTCGTGTTGATTATCCAGATTCTGATGAATGGCTTCCGATACGGGTATAGTAGACCGTTTAAGTTCAAGCACACCCAACGCGATGCCGTTGATATACAGCACAATATCAGGGCGTTTGGTGTGTTGACCGTTGACTGTCACCTCTTCTGCGATGGCAAAATCATTATTCCTGAGAGGGTCAGTTTTCCAGTCGATCAGATGCACCGTAACGGTATTCTCGCCGACATCGGGCTTGATCTTTACACCATAGCGCAGCAGGTCATACACCGCCTTATTCACATCGTAGAGGCTGTCGGTCTGGTTATCCGCGACCCGTTTGAGGTCATTGATCGCGCGGCTGATCAGGTCATCGCCATACCCGCGTTTTCGCAGATTCGTCTGCAATAAATCTGCTTCGATATTGCTGTTATTGAGGCGTTTTTCCCAGTTGCCCAGATAGGTATAGCCTAATGTATCCCTGAAGAGTTTCACAACGCGGTTTTGAGTGGCGCGTTCTACCTGACCAACTTTACTCATATTAACCTCATCTTACCTGTAAGCAATTCCTGCATCATACCCTGCTTGAGGGCGATGGTTTTCTCACGTTGTGCTTCTAACGCGCTGATTTCTGCGTCCATGTCTGAGAGTACGGCGGCGATGGCTTTTTGTTCTTCTTCATCGGTGGGGAATGGAATTTCAAATGAGTATAAGTTTTTGTTGGTAATTTGATTAATCGTTGCTCCAATGTTTTTTTCGATCTGCTTCTTAATCAGATCAGATTGAAATTGGTAGAAGACAAATCTTGCATATTTTGTCCTGAAGACAGACATAAAAGCACCGAAAGTCATGCCAATTGCATAACCATCAATTAAAGCGCATTTTCCAATAAGTGCACGGCTACCATTACGTACACAAATCAGGATGTCATTTTTACGGGTGATAATTTGATCGGGGATGGTTACATCAACGAATACGTTATCTTCATAAGCGAGTCTATCGTTTTGAATATTTGATGACCTTAGAACTAAAATCCCATCTTCTACAACATCGTTAGGGGAATATGTCAAACCAATTAGTGCTTCACCAATTTCGCTTAACTTCTTGACCTCCCACGCCCCACTGAACCCCAGCAGGCGTTCCTCGCCAGTGAGCAGGCGCTGCATCGCTGCCTGCTTGAGGTCGCGCTTCTTGGTGATAAGGTCATCCAACGCGGTGATCTGGTCATCAACTTCGCCCAGTGTGTTGGCTATGGCGTATTGTTCAGCGAGAGTTGGCGGGAGAGGGACAAAAACTTGTCGTAAGTCTCCTTGACCTACGTTTGCGCGAATCGCACCCTGACCTTTCGCAATGATCTGAGTACGAACAATTGGCGCGCGTAAAATGTAGCCTGAATAGATTGCATTCATGGATTGACGTATGGGCCGCCCTCGAATAACGAAGCCGCCAAAAACAATTTCGTCATCACCCAGATACACTGAAGCCAGCCCAACTTCTTCTTGTGTCTCAGAAGTTCGGTTGAATACAATATCTCCACGACGCACAGCAAATGATTCAGTGAGATTTCTACTCAGGGAAACTCGTCCCGGTATATCTGATGTATAGAGGTGTGATTTAGTGATGATTTCTAAGACGTTGATAAAGGGAACCCCTTGACCATAAGCGTCCTTATCAGCGTTGACACCATTACGAAACTCGATTAGATCCCCAAGCCTAACCATATCCCAATCTTCGGGAATCACCCCTATTTCGGTCCGTTTGTAGCCGGATTTTACGTCTACCATGTGTAGCCCATCTTTTTCAGGTGTTCTTCCACTCGAGCGCTTAGAGTTTGCGCCCGTTTGGTCAGCTGAGGCAGGGGTGTGGCATAACGTTCGGCAAGCTGTTTGATGCGTCCGGTTAAGGTCTGCGATACGCGGTCAAGCTCCGTCTGGATGTCCGCTGCAAGAACTGCCAGCCATTTGTCATCCACGACCAACGTCTTGATTTCGTCTTCGGTCAGCGTTGAGTATTTCTCGATAACCGCTTTATACAGCGCATCCTGTGCCGTTTTGATGCGATTCTTGAGGTCAGCTTCTGAGTCCTGCAATCCCTGCAATTGAGTCACTAAGGCGAGTTCGTCAGCATCATCAGAGTTATCAGGATCGAGTGCCTTCAATCGGTCACTCACGCTTTTCTTCGTGAACTTCCCAGTATCGGCTTTGGCTTCATACAACAAGCCTTCCTCACCACCGTGTTCTTCGTCAAGCTCCTGCGTAGTCTGTGCAGTCGTTTCCAATTCAGCTTCGAGCATATCAACCGCGTTCTGCATATCCGCAAAATAACGGCGAATCAGCAACTCAGGCGGGATAATGTCGGCTTTGTAGCGTTTTCTGTCCAGTTCAAAGTCATGCGATTCTGTGTACTTGTTTCCCTGTTTGACGAGAATACGCAAGGTTTTCGCCACCGTCCAGCCATCCACAGCAAGGGCATAAACATCATCCTGCATGATGGTTTCCCAGTAGGTCATCAAGTGCTGGTATACGTCATACTTGTCAATCAGCGGCACATCGGCAAACACCCGCAGCAGGTCATCACCAATGACCTGAATCAGTTCTTTCGGGTGACTGCCAATTTCAACACCTGTCAGGTGCGGTGTGTTGGTGGTTGCCCACTGCGCAAAGCAGGCTTCCAACGCGGTCTTATACTGCAAGAATTCCGGGTGACTAAAAATTGTCGGTCTGATCTGTGCCGGTTCAATCTTGAGGTGGCTGTAGCCATCACGCCCGGCTGGTGTAAACAGTTCCCGCGCCAATGAAGGGAACTGCTGCCAGTAATCCTCAAGGGCATCGAGATCACGGTTAGGGATACCGCCCAGCAAATGCGCTTCAATATCCTGTATGTCTTCCGCTTCGGTGCTGTCGATATAGCGCGGAATGTTCAGGTTGTAATCGTTTCGTTCAATCTCCTCAAATGTCACCATGCGCGAATAGCCGGAAATCTCAAGCTGCTGATTAAACACATCCACAATCTGGCGCGCATCCTGCTGACGCAGGCGATTCTTGTTGCCGTCCTTTACAAAGCCCTTGCTGGCATTAACCATAAATATACCTCTGCGTGCGTCAGCATTCTCTTTATCAAGAACGATGATGCAGGCAGGAATACCGGTGCCATAAAACAGGTTGGCAGGTAAGCCAATAATGCCCTTGATATAACCCCGTCGCACAATGTTCCTGCGGATGTCAGCCTCTGCATTGCCGCGAAACAGTACACCATGCGGCAGGATTATCGCGCCTTTGCCCTTGCTCTTCAGTGAGCGCGCCAGATGTTGCAGAAAAGCATAATCACCGTTTTTCTTCGGCGGGATACCATCGACAAAACGACTAAACTCATCTTCTTCCGGTTTGATCCCGTTGCTCCATGCCTTAGTGGAAAATGGTGGATTGGCAACAGCAAAATCAAAGGTCTGTAATTTACCATTCTCCCTGAATAGTGGGTTAGATATGGTGTTGCCACGTTCAATACGTGCGGTTGTATTGTCATGCAAAATCATGTTCATCTTGGCAAGTGCGCGAGTAGCAACATCATTTTCTTGCCCGTAAATCGTCACATCAACCGGCGCTTCGTCCGCAGCCTTAAGCAGTAATGAACCGGAGCCGCAGGTTGGATCATAAATCGTCTGTTGAGAGCTGGTTGCTTTCTCTATCCCAATGATCTTCGCCATTACCCGTGAGACTTCGGCAGGTGTGTAAAACTGCCCTTTGCTCTTGCCGGATTGTGTGGCGAAATTTCGCATCAGGTACTCATACGCATCCCCCAGCAGATCATCACCTTCAGCGCGATTCTTGCTAAAATCCAGTGATGGATCTTCAAAAATGGCAACCAAATTGGTAAGTGTCACCTGCATTTCACTACCATCACCTAGTTTGGATTTATCATCGAAATCGGCTGTGTCGATGATACCCGTCAGGTTATTTTCCTTCGCCAATGCCTTGATAATCTCGTTTAGACGCTCACCAATATCCGGCTTGCCTTTGGCTGCCTGCATATCGGTAAAACTACCGCCTGCCGGAACTTTAACCAGGGCATAGGGTTGCCCCGCGTATTTGTCGGAAACATACTTCACGAACAGCAGAGCTAAGACGTAATCTTTATACTGCGAGGCATCCATGCCCCCGCGTAATTCGTCACAACTTCTCCAGATTGAGCTGTAGAGTTCACTTTTCTTAATCGCCACAGAAAACCCTTACCTATTGACCAAGTCTTTGGCATCAAATGTCTATCGAGAGTAGATTTTGGAAGCACGAAAAAGTGGTAGATATATAGTTCTGGAATTCCAGCAAAGTGGTGTTAATCCAGCATCGTGACAATACTGCTCGGCAATTGTCAGGCTGTATTACGTATGTGCTTCATTCGCGCTTGCAAAGAGTTGCATTACTATCGATACGAATGCGTTTACACTGGGAATTTTATCCGTTTTGTGCATTGCCGTTCAGTATAATCATACCCTGTTAATGGATTTTTCGCCTGATAAAAGATGTGATCACTGGCTTGTCGTTTATTGATTGTTAGACGGTTTACTGTCTGACTCATGGTCAATTATGTATTGACCATGTTCAAACGCACGGCAGGTGCGTTTGGTCGGCGTGGTTCACCATGCCGACGCGCTGGACGACACCCGCAGGGTCGTTCAGCGGTGCTGCGCGTGAGCGTGGCACATCAAGCCCTCCGGCGCATGAGGAGCGAGCGTTTTAGCTCGCTCTCCCCCTCAGCCGCGCCGATGTCTACGAAATCGGGATACTCCGGCTGCACGCAAGCATGTGTCCTACACATGTTTAGCGGCTGAGGGGGATCGGGCGTCCGTAGGGCGCGGCGCTGCTGCGAGGCAGCGCCCAATTGTCATGCAATATATGGATGCTGAAGAAAACCCCAAGAGGACATCACTAAAAACAAGTACAATCAGAACAGTTCCAATCACCAAATCGTGGAAAAAATCCGCGATTCATGGTTCATATTTAATAGAGGCAGTGCCATAAAGGAGACGGGAGTGTGAGTCAACCCGTTAAAAAAGTCAACGATTTAAAACAACTGTTACTCCTAGTTGCTCAAGATGAAGAAGGTCTTAGAGAACACATTTACAGTAAATTGAGTGTCGGCGATATGTGGTGGATACCTGATACAGTTACAGGATTTGGACATGGGGAAAAACACCCCTGGGTTGTCGTTGTGTCATACAAACCCAATCACCCTCCAGTGATGGCGTGCCCGCGAACAACCAAAATAGGGAAACGCATTGATGAACTATATACCCCGGCAAAAATACTACCCGACCTAGAAAAAGCAGGATCGATTCTGCTGGGGCATAGGAGGCAATTCGCAGCCGAGAAATTCCGCGAATTTGCATACATAGGTCGACTATCGGATGAATGGATACGCAAAATCAGAGATGGTGTTAAAAGGCAAATGGGGAGTATACGATGAAGTACCCTGACTTTCATGTATTCACCTCAGAGTACGAAGCTGAAGGCATCGGCGATGCCTTATACACTTTCATTTGGAATATTGTTGAACGTGTGACACATCGCTACCCAGCTGTATTTTACTCTCCCAATAGTATTTGGGACGAAGATGCGATTGGTGGCTTATGCCATGATTTCATAATTGAAAAACTGCTCAAAGCTGGTTGGCTTGAATACTATCTGATTTCACTTGAGAATACAGGGCAACTCCACCATAAACTCCAACGCGACTTTAGGCATTTTTTGATAAACCGTCGTAAAAAAGATGAGTTGCAGAATCTTGTGCGGCGCGTGCGAAAAATCTTAACAATGAACTCGAAGTTTATGAACTGCTCATCATCCAATTTATGGGGATTTCAGGACTGGGGATCGAGGGAAAGTGTTCAACAGCTGGAGGAAGTAGTACAGGCAATGTATAAGTCTTCCATCCCTCCTATGACCCGATATAACGCAAACAGTCGCAAGATTTCACACCTGATTAGCACCCCCGATCTCGAACGCTTGTTAGTTGAGACTATAAGCGAACTTGAACGTTGCGTTGATTTTGATCTCCTGATTCATGCACTTCGTTATCGATTGAATTTACTGGACATCCAAGAATTTTCACTAGATGAAGCACTTGATGTAGACAACGATAACTCAGAAACCTATGCTGATGTAATCCCTGCTAGTCAAGAAACTTCAACAATCGAGCTTATAGACCTTGCACAACGTATTTATTCACAGTTATCGGTGCGGCAGCAGCGAACTCTGGGAGCTTATCTGTCCTTTGATAAGCCAACACTTGACGGTGTTAGTGATCAGTTGGGTATATCGAAGAGTACGGTCAGCAACGATCTAAATCACCTTCAGAACTATATTATCGCGGCTGAGATAACCGAAGAGGAGGCTCAGAAGGTATTTGAGCTTCTATCTGAAATATGTGCCGACACTGAATAAGAATACTAGATAAGTGCGCGAAGACGCATGGAGCATATCATGTCAAAGCGAGTACCAGAAGTGATTCGGGGTTTATCCCGCGAACAAGCACCTCACTTCTACAAATTAAATCAAAAAACACCCCAACCTACTGCGGTTGAGCCTGGACAGATTTGGTCAACCTACAGTTATCTTAATTTACCAGATCTGGCTGAAACAAGCACAGATGAACCCAGATTAGTCGTAATTCTGGCAGGTACAGGTGGATTAGAAGCCCGCTACGAGCAGGTAACAACAGCACCTATCTCTTTGATGCTATGGGCGGCTACAGATTTTGACCTTATAGTACCTAAAGGTGAAAGTCCGTTGGCGTATCAATTCATGGTTGAAGTTTGGAATGAGACACCTACGCTCAAGGCTCATCTCAAAGCTTGTCTAGGTAAACTCTCTGAAAGGGCGATGACTGTGCTGCGAAGTGTTCATGTAGCACGATTGGTGGATGAAAATCTGCCCGCAGCTGCTAAAGCATGGGTGGGCTTACCATTGATGGGTGACAGTGACACACGTATAGCCTTCCAAGAAGCTGAAATCGAGGCATTAGAATATTTAGCTAAGGCAGCAACAACGGCTGTATTTGCAGAGCTTACTGCCAGTGTAGTAGCTGATCAGCCGACGAAAACTCGGCATCGTTTTGAGGTTAAGCCAATTTTTGGCAATCTTGCCGATTTCCTTAAAGGCCCAAAACGAGCATTCGCTTCCAGTACGTTGTCACAAAATGATGTCATTATTAGCAAAGTCGAAGGTGACGACACTTTTGTTTTTGAACTTCTTGAACGACGCCGAGAGTCTCGGGTGTATCTTGTCATCCACGATCTTTCAGCTAGTTTAGAGGGCAAAGTTTGTGTAGTTACTCTAGTCACGGCAGACACAGAGATACACTCTGAACCTGCTGAGATGCATAAGGGTGCCGAAATTCAGATCGGGAACATTTCTAACTTTGACAAGAAAAAGATCACTCGCATTGAGATTGAGGCGGAGTAGCGAGTATGGCTAGTTTAGCTTCCCAACTTGATGGTGCGCTAAG
Source organism: Aggregatilineales bacterium (assembly GCA_044226645.1). Classification (GTDB taxonomy): domain Bacteria; phylum Chloroflexota; class Anaerolineae; order Aggregatilineales; family Phototrophicaceae; genus CFX2. Next base: position 62,724 of record JBGAGR010000001.1, on the reverse strand, counting down.
TCATTTACGTGCTTTGCAACCAAGCGATGGGGCAGTGTTTGATCGCAGCGTCTCAGCAGTCTTGGACTTGCTGATCGAAAATGAGAATTACCGCACAGTGTGGGATGAACGCCTCCTAGCTCAGGCAGAGCATTTGCTTACCGAAGCACTTGAAAATGCTGCCGAGCAGGATCTAATAGGTTTGAGATCCCATCTTTCCACTCTGCGCGAAACGCATAGTAAACTCTATGCTGTTTTGGACTCCGATATCGACTTAGAGAGTTTACTGCTAGATCATTTAGCAAATTGGTCTGTGGTTTCAGAACCACTGCAATGCAATTTTGCCGAACTAAAAAAGAGCGCGCTTCATCAAGCCCGGATCTCCGGTGACAGCGAACAACGATTAAAGGGATTTTTTGATTTGTTTGTGAGCGCCCTCAAAGAACATGGTTTCAGCGAAGCATCTGCCCAAATTGAACTGGTAATACGTCAGGCGATAGAGGGGTATCGTCGGTTACGGGAGTGGCAAATCTATGCTTTGTTCGCTTTGGGAGAGCAAGGGGATGTTTACGGTCTGAAAGTCAATGCGCTTCCTAACGGTCAAGGTCATGTACGTGCAGTGAATCACGCCGGGACTGACATGGAGACATCTGCGCGTAAAGCTGTTGCCTATGTTGCCTCCCGTCATGCCCATACTCGAAACTGGGATTTTCAGTGGGAAATCAACCGAAGTGACATTCAGTTTGATGGCGAGTCAATTGGATTAGGGTTGACATTAGCAACGCTGATGAGTGTGGAAAATATTGATATTGATCGGTACACAGCTTTTACAGGCAAGGTTGATACCGATGGCAATGTACGACGAATTGAGCATCTCAATGCTAAGCTTCAAGCAGCGCGTCAACTGGGTATTCGTCGTGTATTTATTCCGCGTGAAAATAGTGATGAGGCTGAGGCAATTGACGGATTGAAAGTAGTTTCTGTTGCTTCTATAGATGATGCATTACGTGTGCTAAAAAGCGCAGCATATCACCGGGAAAGTACGAGCCTAAAGGTGCTGGCAGAAAATAAGATTCAAGAACTTGAAATTGTTCTTAAAGCCAGCAACGTTTGGAAAATCGCTCAAATCGATCAACCTAACTCGTGCATACGAGTCGAATTTACTGATCGACGAGAAACAATTCCTGTAATGATATATCACGCCCAGCAGATAAAGCACGTCGTTCAGGGAAAAGAGTCGCCACAAAAGCGCATTGTGCAAGCTGCATGTGATGACGTTTTTGGTAAGAAAGCTACATCAACACTACAGCCTGTTTCATCCAAGCCGGAAACACGTAAATACACTGTCAAAGAGACAATGTTGCAACATAGGCTTCTAGAGCATCTTCTGAAACGTGGCGATTCCATTCGGGAAGTAGAAAATAACTGTGTCTACCGCATCAAAATTACGATAGGCGGACAAACTGTACATATTCGCCAATTTACAAACGGAACTTTGACAGTTACTGGAATATCTCCACTGCTCGACACAATTGATGCCGATGTCAGGGTTGTTATCGGAGCGTCCGATATGTCTCTTCAAACCACTCAAGGTAATCGTATTGAAGAACAGATAGAAGCGGTACAGGCGGTTGAATTGGGAGACCACTGGATCGGCACAGATGAAGCAGGTAAAGGAGATTATTACGGACCACTCGTAGCGGGAGCAGTCTTGCTTACTACAGAATTAGCTGAAGAGCTGAGAAAAATTGGTGTTAAGGACAGCAAGTCTTTATCGGACAAACGCAACATAGAATTAGCCGAAACAATACGTCGTATTTGCGGGAAACGTGCTCAAGTCGTGGTAATACCTCCAGAACGGTACAACGCTCTTTACGAACAGTTTCAACGGGAGGGAAAGAATCTCAATACCCTTCTGGCGTGGGGACACACACGCGCCCTTGAGGATATCCTTACTGAGTACCCTCAACAACAAATCACCGTTATTGTTGACAAGTTCGGTGATGAACATTTTGTCAGAAATAAACTACTCAGTAAAAGCCGTCAGACCAAGCTAAATCTTGTGCAGTTACCGAAAGCAGAAGCAAATATCGCAGTAGCAGCAGCTTCAATATTAGCACGTGCCCAATTCTTGCAGTTTTTAACGCGAATGTCCGACCAGTACAAGATCGACTTTCCTAAAGGGGCATCTGACCCTCGCATAATGCAGATCGGCAGGGAAATTATTGTGCGCTTGGGAGATGATGAACTCCGCAAGGTGGCAAAACTTCATTTTGCCACCACACAGAAGATCCGGGACAACCGCCCGTAGAGTATATTCGAGGATAGCTATGAACAACGACCCGAAGTACGAACAAGCAGAGGAACTCCGTAAATCCAAACAATATACTCTAGCATTACCACTTTTTAGTGAGCTGTGGCTTAATCAACCTTCAAAATTTGTTGGTTGGCGATACATTGAATGTCTACGCAAGGCAAAGCAATTGGCAGAAGCCGAAGTCGTTTCACGTGATGCCTTACTGCGTTTTCCAGAAGACCCCTACACAATTAAGCAAGTTGCTTGGATGTTTGCAGAGTTGGAACAGTATCAACAGGCAGCAGAACTATTTGATAGGCTTTGGCAAGCTGGACCAGACGATTACATTGTAAGTAGCTATATCAAGTGCCTTCGGAAAGTCGGACGACTAGATGAAGCTGAGGCTATCGGTAAAGATGGAATGAGCCGTAAACCGCAGGACCAATTCATCCGACGTGAATTGGGTTGGGTCATTTACGATAAGCACCTAAAACCTGCCAAAGAGGACAGTGATCTCGATGCAATCATTAGGACAGCCCATGAAATCGTAGAGTTACACGCTGATGAATTGTTGCTAATGAGAACAGTCTTGGCTGTGATTAAGGTAGCCAAAGATCAAAATAATGTTCGGTGGCGTGTTGTGTTGGAATGGGCAGACAAGATTAACCCACAAATGCTTGATGCTCAAGCAAAGGAATACAATGGAAAAAGGGTAATGTCGGATCGAGAAACATTCTATATTGGGCGAGCAAGAGCTTTACTGGAAACGAATCAATACCAAGATGCATTTGAACAGGCACAGAAAGCGTTACAGGAATTTCCCCGATCTTTCTTCCTTGCACGCCTTGATGCACTCGCACATGCTGAAGCAGGAGATCTACAATACGCTGTTGAAAAAATGCGTGAACTTCAACGACATTCTCGCTGCGACTGGTACGCTACGGCGGAACTTGCCAATTTGGAATATCGACTGGGGAACAATGAGGAAGCCTATCGATTGATGTGTTCCGCTCTCAATAGTACTCGCCAGAGTGCTGAATATAAAATAGGCTATCTTGTTAATTTGGCTTGCATTGCGTTGACGCTTGGCAAAATGAAAGTAGCCAGCGCACATGTGAAGTTGGCTCGTACTATTCGTACGAGAAATGAATGGAGCTTTCCAACTGATCTTTTGCAGGCTGAGAGCAGAATATGCGAATTATTGGAACAGCAAGACCTCTCACAACTTCAACTTCCAGACAGTGAGAATGAGCTGGCGCGATTCTGTCAGAAGCAATGGCTTGAAGGTTCTTCAAATACACAAGAACGTGTACGAGGAGTGATTCTTTCGCCACGCAACCCCGATGACGTATTCACATTTATTAAACCTTCTCAGGGTGGGGAAAAGATATTCGTTCATGCTCGAAACTTACCGCGGAACTACCATGAAGGGATGTCCGTAGATTTTGCTGTCAAGCCAAGTTTTGATAAGAAGCGGAATCGGGAGTCTATTGAGGCGGTAGATGTGCGTCCAGTTTAACTACAGAAGCGACACTTTTGCGCCGCTTCTGTCTTACGCTATATCGTAATTAGAACGGAATGTCTTCTCCACTCTCCGGTTCGTCGCTCTCCAACCGGTCAAGCAACACCAGACGGTTCGCATCCATATCCAGACTTGCCTGCGGTGCGCCGCTCTGATCAGTCCACGCACTCGGACGCAACCATTCCGTCGTCACCTGCACCAGCGAGCCTTTCTTGACGTACTGTGCCGCGACATCGGCGAGTTTATTCCAGCAGTTCACACGCAGCCACAAAGTCTGCTTCTTGCCGCCACCGTTCTTGCGATTAACTGCCACACTGAAGCTGGCAACCTGTTGTTCACCGACGGTCTTCACCTGAGGGTCGCTGCCGACGAAACCTGTCACCTGAATGTTGATGCTCGTACCCATGATGTTCACTCCTTCGCGCTGTGCGCTTTGTTGTCCATCGACCCTGTGCCGATTTCTGACCAAAGCACAGCAGGTGCATAAGGCGGTCTTCACCTGGAAGGCGCTACCCGTTTTTGTTGAGTGCAACGGCACAAGCCAGACAAAAACGGGTTAAGCGAAATCGGCGGACTTGTCCGCTAAGATTTTGAAGGCTGCCGCACCTGCTAGACTGGTCAGCGACTAAATCGGCATGGTTTGGGTCAGATGGTACGCGCCAGCAGCAAAAGGGCGTAACACGGGAACGAAAGCATCACAGGGGCAGGATGAGCCAGCAAACGGTCAAAGGTGCTGGTGGCACAAGTATCCGCTTTGTCGTGGCTGGATAGAACGCGGTTAGGCACATACAGACCAGCGGTGTGAGCTGTCAAAATAGACGATGATGCGAGGTGGTGAGAAAGATGAGACAGGTAATACGGTTTGCCTCAGCGGGGATTGCCGAGCAACGCAGTAGATGTGGATAACACGAACGATGGGCATGAATCGGGTAAAATGAACTGGGAACGGGGATACTGTCAGCGAAAATGTAAGATAATCAGTGCAGTGAAAGCGCCGCTTCTGGTGTCTCAGCGACGGTCATGCTCATCGGGGAAGTAAGTCGCCTTGAAGTTGAACATGGCAGGTGTGTCACTTTCGCGTATCCCTTCGTACAACGCCCCGGTGAGGCGGCGCAGCCCAGATTGCAGTTTCTCGCGGATGTAAGACAGATTGCCATGAATCAGCAGTTGGATGGCGGATTGTATCAGATAATCGGCAGCCGCCAATAGGTCATAAGCCATCCGTCCGCGCCAGCCATGCACGCCGTTGGCGCAGGAGACTGCCGCTCGCAGGGTATCAGTGGTTTCATAGGCTTTCAGCAGCGCCTTCGCTGTCCCCTCAAAATCATCGGCACGGGTGTCCTTCGCCTGCTGGTAGAGCAGCAGATAAGTGTAAATCGCGTCAATCGTCTGGATCGTGATCGCATTCTGCCCGCAGAACGCCGCCAGTTTGAGCCATGCCGCATCATAATGTGGGTGTCCATTCAGACTCAAAGCCAGATCGGTAATCAAGTTCATCGCATCCGCGACACGGCTGCTCTCGCGGTCACAGCGGAGATCGGCGGCAAACATCACGGCGATGGCGGTGTACTGCCCGTTGTCGAACAGGCGGTTGTAGCGGTTCAATGCCTGCTGCGTGATCGTTTCAGTGGTATTCATCGTGCATCTTCTCCTTGAGATGGTTATCAGAAATAAAAAGCGCCCCAGATGAGGCGCGGTCTTACATCGTCCAGCGGACGAGCGTTCGCAGGGTTCGGCTGTCCGTCGGAGCCTGATTTACCTGCTCCAGCACGGCATGGAGGGTTAAACGCACTCGCTCATAAAGTCGGTAGTGCGCGTCGTCATAGGGCAGCACCCATGTCCCGGTGGGGATCACCGCTGTGCTGTGGCTGCTGCTGCCGCGCTGATACTGCACAGGCAGAACAAAGGGCACATCCCGTTCCGGTTTCCAGCCCGTGCGCTGTACCAATGGTAGAAAACGTTCGTCAGCGGGCAGCGTCCAGTCGGCACGCAGGATGCCGTCGGGATGCTGTGCCAGGTAGAGGCGTTTCACTGACAATCCGGTGTGGGTATCACCAAACGGCAGGCGCGTCACCTTCACCAGCAAGATGGGCTTCCAATCTAACTGCGTACAATCATCGTTCATGCGCTTTTCCTTTTGTGGTCGTGTACCGCGATCAGCGTACTTTCCGGCAGCAGTTCCGGTTTGAGATCGCTCAGCCAGAAGTCTTTGCGGAAGCTATAACCCGTTACGGCTTCGATCCGGCAGTATTCGCGGTAGGTGGCAGGATTGTGGACTGCGCCGTTGATGAGGTCGTTCAGGCTTGCCAGTACACACAGCGCGCAGGACAGGCGGTGATTGCCCAGGTTGTATGCTTCGTGATGGATGTTCCCATGCCGTCGGATGCAGTCCCACACATGGGTTTCCGTCCAGTCGTGGATCGGCAGCCAGTCATAAACAAAACGCCCCTTCGTCGGGGCGCTTGTGTCGGTGCGGAGGCTGAATATGGGTCGCCTGGCGCGGGTCTGGCTCTCCTGAGCGCGTAAGCCCATCGCACAGATCACATTGCCCGACGGGAACAGCCTGCGGAGTTCACGTGAAATCGGTCCACGTTTCAAATCCGCCGTACAGTAGCGCATCTGGGCAGACGGCCAGCATGGGCGCGATGGGTCTTTGTGGTAGCGCTGCCAGATGCGGTCAATCAGGTCGCCGTGTGTCCAGCGCACAACATGCAGGGGTACGCCTTTGCGCCGGGCGAGATGCTGCACGTAGTCGGGTGTCTGCTGCCACTCGACCCGCGCTCCCAGATCGGCATGAATCATGACGACATCGCTCGACCAGCCTTCTGTCTGACGACGTTCGAGCAGGTAGTGACACATCGCATCGGAGTCTTTGCCGCCGGAGACGCTCAGCACCAGCGCCGCACCCTCGCGCAGCAGTTGCATTGGATCAAGGTTAGAGGGTTCATCTAACTGAAAGAGAGGAAGCTGGTAAGACATTTGCTCACGCCTCCTGAAACCAGATGCCACTGAAGCGCTGGATGTTTCCATTATCGAGAAACCGTACCCAGCAGGTATGAATGCCGATGCTGTATGGACGCGCATTGTCACACAGCGGATAGGCGACAACGATACATTTCCGGCGTGGGTTGATGGTGGATAGTCCCACAATCCGCCCAACTGCGCCCAGCTTCGGTAGTTTCGAGTGGTGGAAGTTTTGACGCTGACCTTTGAGCATGGTTACACCTCCACCTGCAAATAAGACAGGAGTTCGTCACGGCAGATGGGCACACTGCGAACGCTCATCCCGTCGGCGCTGACGTAAGACACAAACGAGGTAATGGGCTGCCGATGCAGCAGCTTATAGATGTACTGTGAGGTGATGGTCGCCATCCAGTCATTGATAAGCAAATCCTGCTCACGTGCCGCGACCAGTTCCGCACACGAACGCTCTGCTTCGCGCTGTGGCTTTGTCTCTGGTTCGGGTTCGAGCAGCGCAGGAAACAGCAGTCCAGCATGGGGGAGATAGGCGTATCTGCCATTCTGTCCGTTGATGTAGCGCAGCGCGTTTTCGTGGTCGCTGGTGTTCCCGATGACTATTTGACCAGCGTTGAAATGGTTGCCACTGTCAATCCACACTGCACCATTGGCTTTCGCCAGCTCACGCCGCGCCAGATGGTTGTCCACTGCCCCAATAATCAGATTGCCCCAGCGTTCAAAGTGCTGTGTGGCGTTCACAGGTTGGTCAATGGCAATGATATCCAAGCCGAGTGCCATGTTGAAGCGACGCATCAGGATATGCGCCTTTGGCTGTCCAACATCAGCTTCGGTGTATAACTGCCGCCCGACATTCTTCTGCTCTACCCTGTCAGGGTCAATCAGAACGATCTGAGGCGTGTGCAGCCGCGCCGCCTTCATGTCATATACCATGCGAGCGACAGAACGAGCAATTTGCGCTCCCGTTCCGCCCAAACCTACTACGGTAATGGTCTGAATGTGCGTATTCGGATCGAAAACGTTCATTTTTCATCTCCTAACACCTGTGCCAGCGACTTCTTGACCGGCAGCAAATCCGACTTCGGATAAGCGCGTGCCTTGCGTACTTCCAGCGCGATGAGCATCTGACGAATGTCCATCGGGTGCGACTTGCTCTTGCCGTCCACGCCATGATCGTTGAAACGTGAGCCGAGTAAGACCGCCCAATCCTCTGCCAGAGTCGTACTCTGGAGGGCGATGTCCGTCACACGCTGCACGGTTCCCCAGCAAATATTCCCACTGGAAAAAACATTCGGCAGCGGCGCGTGAAACAAGGGTTCATTCAAGGTAAGGGGACGTTTTTTCACGGCATACACGCCGTACTGCGGGTTCTTGTCTTCCGCTGTAACGCGGATCAGCAGAAGTCCAGGGAGCGGCACGCGCAAGGCGGTTTCCGAACCATCCAGATACAGCCCGGTTTTCTGCGGTGGACGGTACTCGACCACGACCTTCTTCACGCCTTCTTGCCGCACCAGCAGGGTATTGTCGGACAGCAGCCCGGTATCGAAGCGCACTTTGGCAGACAGCGCCAGCGCCACCTGTGCCGGGTCTACGGGGTATTCACTCACTCTGTCGCCGTCGCGCTTATGCAGCATCACGCCGAAGCTGTAAAAGCTCAGGATCAGGGACGGCTGCTCCATCACCGCCTGTGATAAGAGGCGGCCACTCCAATCGGATGCGGGGTTCATCTTGTTTGCCTTTCTGTTTTGCAATCGTTTTGTAGGTGCGCTGGATGTTGGCTTCCAGCGCAGAAAAGAGGCTGGGGGTTGCTTCAAGCAGTTTCAGTCCAGCATTCACATCGCCGATGATGCCGTTGGCTTCTTCGATCAATTCAATGGCAAATGCCAGATCATTTTCGTCCCACGACAGCGGCGGGATTTCCGCCATCGATTCATCGTCGAAGTCGATCAAGGTGTTGCCGGAACAGGAAAACAACCACGCCAGCGCCCAGCCGACCTGTTTCAAGCGTTCATCGTCCTGCTGTACCAGGCTGTCGGCGATGATGCGCCCGGCGGTGTAGGTGCAGTGAGGGACTTCCACGTTGTAGTGTCCCGGTTCAGGACGAATACCAAATAATTCCACCAGCGGCAGCAGATCGACACGGGCGGCGTAGAGGTCAGGGTCGGACAGTTCGATGCCGCAGGCGGTCAGCGGAATGCCGTAACCCAGAAATTCGAGATTGTCGAGCGGGATACCGCGTTTGCCAATTTCGCCGCAGATGAAGCTGTCCAGTTCTTTTTCCGATGCGCCGGAGCGAATACGCTCCACCGCGCCCGCGTAGATGTCAGGAAACGCGCTGCGCGTAATACATAGCGCCATGCCCACGCCGTCGCCTTCGTCATACACGTCGTCATCGCTCGTTTCCCATAAGGGGTCGAGCCAGGCAACAGCGTTGGCGAGTGCCAGCAGGGGGTCATCCAGCATCGCCGCTGCCAGCAGCCCAAAGGTGTCCAGTAATTCGTTCATTAGATGCCGTACTCCAAAATTGAGAAAGCGGTCAGGGGAACGGGGGTGAGCTTCGTCAACTGCTGTGCCGCCCGGCGGCAGCGTTCGGTGTAGCCGACAATTTCGGTCACGGCTTCGGCAATCGTTTCACGCGGGATGCCTAGCTGTCCGCCTTCAAACTGCGGGAAGAACTGCCCAATGGGGCGGCGCTCCCTGAGAAGCGCCATCCCCTTGAGTTCGACAGGCGGCAGACCTGCCAGGCAATCCCGCAGACTTTCAACCGTCAAGCCTGCGTCGAACATGGCGGTTAGCCTTTACGCCCAGGCTGCGGCAGGAATTCGACCACCTTCTGCCCGTCGTCGGTGGTCACTTCACGGATAGTGGAGTTGGCGATTTCGGGATAGGTCGCCTTGAGCAGGCTGCGGATGGCTTCATTGTCCAGTCCGCGCATGGACTCGTCTTCAACGATACGAACCGCGCCGGTCTTGAAGATACGGGGTTGGGAATTGTTCTGGTCAGACATAATATTGCTTTCCTTTCGGGTCTATAGATTGAAATGGGTTGGATAGATAGAGCGGGTCTTACTCGTTGGCAGTATCGTCCGGGTGATGTCCGTTCGTGCTGAACGTCGCCCCGTTGAGGGATGGACTTGCCATCAGGAGCGGTTCAGTTTCAATGCCGTCGTCCTCCACTTCGACAGCATCCCTTTCAACATCCTCAACAACGTCCAGAACATCAGCGGCACTGCCCACCTGCACGAAATCTTCCAGCGTGAACAAGCTCATCTCGCGCTCGGATAGGTGCTTCATCTTCTTCAGCGTGACGTATACATCGTCGATGCGAATGGGCGAAGCGCCATCCCACAGCTTGCCGTCGATGAGCTTCCCGGCAATCAGCACCGCCTGACGGTAAGCCGCCGCATCAGTTTCGCCACCGATGATCTTGAGGTGGCTGATCTTGACCGCCAGCGTGCCTTTCTTGAGCGGGATGTCGATGGTCGGTTCTTCCTCCACAATGGGCTTTGGCTCCGCTTTCGACTTCGCTTTTGGTTCGGACTTGGGCGCAGTTTTGGGCGCTTCGGGGATAACGGGTGGTTCGGCTTCAACAGCCGCCAGCGCGAGGTAGGCTTCCTTGATCGCCGTCGTCATATCTTCCATCACGATGTAGGTGAACTGCCGGATGTGCGCCAGGTCGCCGCGCTGAATCAGCAGGTTCGCCGTGGCGCGTTCCAGCGGAATACCGCCCTCTGATGGCGTAGGCAGTGTCAGCGTGATGATGGTCGGCGGTGGAGCCTGTTTGGTGCTTTTTTCTTTCTTGTCGGACATAGCGTTTTTATCCTTTCGCTTTAGCGATACACGCCGCCAAAGTGGGCAGCGTCAATACCCAGAACAGAACACAGATTGGTCAGCCGCAGCGTGCCATGCCGTCCATGACAGCGCCCGCAGCCGATAGTGGGATTGAAAAAGAAATGTGCGCCCGGACTATCACGCGCATGACCGCAGGGGCACAGCGCTGCCAGCCAGTCACTGCGCCGCTGCTCCCGCGCTGCATAGTCGCGGTACAGCACAGCGGTGATGGCGTGAATCAACTGCACGTTGAGATTTTTCCTGTTCGGTGGATGGGCTGCTCGTGCAGCCGTCCGCCGCTCCTGTAGATGGGGAACTGGCGGTACGAACGGCTGGAAGTCGGACAGGCGGTAGTGACGGTCTGAGCTTTCGACCAGATGACACACCGCGCCGCCGCGTTCGGGCTTATGATTCACTGTTCCCGGCAGTCGGAGCGACTGTGCCGGGGATAAGCCATCCCCGCCAAAGGTTCGGGCAAGTCCCTGTAAGACCTGCCGCGCCATATGCAGATCACTGGTCGGCTCGTCCAACAGCCAGTAGGCGTGATACCCGCCGCCGGAATGGACAATCACCGACGGAGGCAGTCGAGCGCCACGCAGCTTTATGAGCGTGGCATCCGCCGGGTCGTCAATGTCGGTATACAAGGCGGGCAGCGCGACCACTTCCGCCGCGCCACCGCGTTTCCAGCGCGATAAGCCCGGCTTGCGAAGTCCCACCGCGAAGTACGCCCCCCAGCCCATCCGGTTCGTGTCGGACAGCCGTCGCAGCGTATCCAACAGAACAGCACGGTTATCCAGATGGATGTGTCGTGAGGGCGTGGGCTGTTGGCTGGTCGGGTGAATAACGGTGAACGTCAGACGAGCAGATGCGTGCAGCGGCGCACAACGTTGGAAGAGAGCATCCAGAAACGCCAAGGTATCGGGGTGCATGGTTGCATCCCCTTAGAACAACGCCAGTTGCAACGGCGCAGTGTTATCCAGTCGTTCAGGCTGCTGACGTTTGGGTTGAGGCGCATCATCCGGTATTGCCAGCAGATCGAGTTTGCGCGATTTGGATGCAGCGGATTTTCTCGACTTTGCGCTGACTGTAACGGGACGCAGGGAGATGAGGTTGACTGGATTGACCCTCTGCGCCAGACTGATGATACGGACAGCGACTTCCTCTTCGCAGCCGGGAAAGACGACATGATTATCCCGCAGCCAATCCCGCAAATCTGCTGAACCTGCTTGCAGCAGCGTGAGCAGTTCTGTCCGCAGCACAGACAGCTTCTGGTCGTCGGTGATGATATGCACGGTGTCCAGATAGTGCGTGATCGCCGCGAATGGCACATTCTGCTCTTGCTCATCGTCGGTGTGAGGGATAATGGATTCATGCTCCACCTCAGTGACGATACCGCCGAGCCGAATGACTTCCTGAACGCGAGAGCCGTCATCCAGCGCCGATTGAAGTTTGACCTGCATGAATGATGTATCCGGCTCAGTAGCTAGGTGTTCGTCTTGCGGTTCGGTCAATTCAACATTCCAGTAGGCGGCATCCTCACTGTCAATCTCGCCCTGCGCTTCGGACTTCCTGAATAGTTCCGATGGGTCAAGCAGCGCCTCATCGCGCCCGATGGCTTCAAGCAAAGCCTCCTCGAATCCACTCTCGCCTTCGGTCAACGCATCCAACCCGGTCAGCCCGATGTCACCGGTCAGCAGCTTGGCGGCACGCTGTTTGCGGCTCATGAGCTGCACCGCTGTCTGTTCCATCGTGCCCTCGCAAAACAGGTAATACGTTTTACAGTGGGGATGGGTTTGGTTGAGGCGGTAAGACCGTCCCGCTGCCTGCATCATCGTGCCGAGATTGAACACGATTTCGTAGAAGATAAGCGTTGGGGCGAACACGAGATCCAGCCCAGTCTTGACTAACTCCGGGTTCGAGATGACGACATTCGTGCCTTTCGCCACTTCCGCCTCAATCACCGCTTCGCGCCGTTCGGCTTCAACCATGTTCTTGAGGATGAAGGTTCGGGCAAGTGGAACGTACTGGCGGATCAGGCTCTCGATGCGCGGCTGGATATCGCGGGTGGCAGTCTGGCGGATATAAATCACGCAGGGACGGTTCTGCTCCAACTCGGAGCGCACCAGGTCAATGAGCGCCTGCTCTTTGGCAAAGATACGGTCTTCACCGTAAGACGGGATGCTGGTGACGACATGCGGCAGTTTCTCGCCCGTGATGGGATGTTTGAGATTATGGATAACCTCGTGCGGACGGTGCGCCGCGTTCACCCAGCCCATCGCCCATTGCAGGTATGCGCCGCGAAACGTCGTATCGCCTTCCCAGCGCCGCGCAATCAGGTAATCCTTCAACTGCTGGCGGGTGCGGTCATACTGCTCATAGGTGTCGGCATCCATCTCCACTGGCAGCGCAATTTCTTCGTACTGCGGCAGGGCTTTCCCAAGATCGCCCAGTGAAAAGAAAATGGCATGATCCAGCACCTCTGCCACCAGCAGCGGGGAAATTCCGGGGGCTTCCTCATACGGCTTCTCGTAGGTCGAAGTCCCGGTGAACGCGCCTGTTTCTTTGTTATACGAGGGGCGTTCTTCGACGACCTGTTCACGCACCCCCATATCGGCAACCCAGCGCGATTCAGCGCGCCCGCGCTGTTTGCTGTCGTCCGAAACGATGGACTGAAAAGCACGTTCGCCGCGTGTCTTACGGCTCAGACGGGGAGCGCCGCCCCAGTTGTAGCGTTGGCGAGTACGCGGGTTGAGCGCATATTCCAGATTAAAGATCGACGATGATCTGCCATTGAAGGGTGTGCCGGTCATCGCTAACACTTTCTGCGATAAACCGGCGATACGGTTAAATGCCTCCCCGTTCCCAGTATCGCCATGCGCGCACTCGTGGACTTCATCCCAGATCAGCAGGTAGACACGATCCGCGTAGACCCGTTTGAGATATTCGTCGATGCGATAACGTGGATTCTTCGTCGCGTACTTCTGACCGGGTTTCGGTTGTGAACCTTTGTCGCGGGCTTCCTGCCACAGCGGGGTCTGGCAGATCGCACACAACCGTTTGCCGCCTTTGAGCCAGCTTTCGGATGCGGGTGATTCAACGCCTTTCTTCTCTTGCATCACAGTGCAGCCGCAGGTCGGACACTTCGGCACAGCCTGTTTGACCAGCCGCTGCTGCGGTTCATAGCCTTCCGGTGTCGGCTGCCCATGCCGCCATAATGCCACCCATTCATCGCGCCAAACCACTCCAGGTTCACGTCCTGCGCCCAGCTTGGTCATGTCTCGTTTGATCAGTCCGATTTTGGCAATACCCGGACCCAACCGCGCCGCCTTCTCCATGAAGCCTTTCACATCTTCATGACGGTCTAAGCGTTCCACGTAGAGATTGCGGCTGATGCTGTGCAGTTCACGTTTCCATTTCTCAACCAGATGCGGTGGTGCGACAATCAACACCACCTGATCGTCCGCGATTTGTCCACGCAGTTTTTCAACTACGCCGGAGGCAATGCTGATGGCAGTGGAACCTCCCATCAGCGTCTTACCTGTCCCCATGCTGCCAACGAGCAGGATACTGTCCCGTGACTGGAAACCGCGTACCGTTGCGCCGACCACGTGCTTCTGGGCGGTATACATCGGGTACTTGCCCTTCAGTCGGATACGGTCTAACCAGCGCCCCATCCCGGCAAAGTCAAACCTGTACATTGGCTTGAATTTGCGGTTGAGATACTGAGTCAGGGAACGCTTGTTGGCAGTGATGAAACCCAAGAGCGCCTCATCACCCTCCATCTCGATCACTGTACCATCCTGCGCCAGCAGTGTCAGTGTGGTCGTGGGCTTCAGGCGAATGGTGGTTTTCTTGATCTGGCGTTCCGGATCGCCGGGGGCAGCTTCGATTTCCACGCGGGCAATCTGCTCGACATGTTGGGTTTTGCCACGAATGGCAACCTGCCCATAATCGTCAGTCTGAATGACCGCACCATTGGCAACACCTGCCGCCAGCACTAATGCCATGTGACCGGGACGTGGTGCGACGACGGGTTCAATCTGTTCTGTTGGATGGGGGACTTCCAGCAGTGCCTGAAAACCATTGGTTTTCCATGCGCCCTGTTCCTGAATTAGCCGCAGCCCTTGTTCTTCGTCGATGACATCGGGGGCGAACACGAAGCGGTTAATCTGCGGTGGCGCAGGCAGTTTATACAGCGGTTCCGGCTGGACTGTCAGCGGGCGAGGAGTGGCTTTCCCGTCCAGAATGCGCTGGTAGAGTTCGGTGGGGTTGGGCTGTGTGCCTTTGATCGCTGCAACGACCACCTGATCGTACTCCCCCTGATGTTTACCCGGCAGTGCCCAGACATCCACGCGGCTGCTGTTCTTTGCTAAAAACGCGGCAGCATCTTCGGTGATATGTTGGGAATAGATACACCACAGCGCCAGAGCGCCGTCTTGCAGCCATTTCCAACTGTGCCGCAGATAGGCAAACTCGACACGCTTGTTGGCTTTGGCAGTTTTGTCATGGTCATAGGGAGGATTAAGCCATGCTGCACCAAAGGCGTTATTGGATGCCAGCAGCCGTTCGACATCGCAGCGCACCGCCTGCTTCGGTCCAAAGCGCTCGATACAGGACTGAGCGCGTTCGCCATCCAGTTCATTCGCGTAAGGCGTGACGTTCCAAGCCTGTGCTGCCACCTGGAGAAACAGCCCATCCCCGGCGAAGGGGTCAAGCAGTTTCACAGCGGGGGTGGCAGGCATCACCAGCGACGTGATGGCGGCATGATGATGTTCTTCAATCGGCAGGTAACCCATGACCATTTTGCTCTCGGCTCGTGCCATGAGAAAGTTCCTTTCATAAGAATCAAAAACAGCCGCCTGCCAGAGGTCTGACAGACGGCTGCTAGATGGATGGGATGAAATTAGCTGGTGCTGGGAAGCGCGATCACGCCCTGTTCGATGCCGCCGGTGATGAGCCGTGTCCAGGCATCAATGTCGAGCGTAACCGTGAGCAAGTCAATGTCGCCAGCGGAGCGGGTCTGACGGACAAGCATGGCAGTTTGCCCGGTGTGATACAGATAGCTCGCCCACTCGTCGAAGACCGGCACTTTGACCAGTTCAGTGACGTGATGCTTGAGCTTCGCGGCTGCCTGTGCCTCGTCGGTGCGGAGGATGAAGGTGGCGGACTTGCCGCCGTAGTTGGGATTGACCAGCAAATCATGGCACAGGATGAGCGAGGTAAATTTTGCTTCGGGGATGTTCTGTATGAAATCGTGAAACATGCCGCTGTTCCCTTCGCCTGCGGTGAGTTCAACGGCTGGCGCATCCCAGGGTGTGCAGTTCACGATGTCGCCCTTGGACAGTTTCGCTCGGATCGCCTCGACTGCCATACGCGGTCCACCCATATTCACGAAGACACAGATGCCTTCGTGGATGGCGTAGCCATAACACCATACATTCCCGGTGATGCTCCCGGTCAGTTCGCCGACATAGGACTGCCCGATGGCTGCCAGTGTGCGTTTCTGGGAAACCGCCGTCGGATGTAAGACCGGCGTGGGCTGCGCTTTCGCCTGGACAATCGCGGTCTGTACTTCGTCCAGCGGCGTACCATCTACCAGAAGTGGCTGTGGTTTGAAAACACGGATGGATTGCGGTTCTTCAGGTACATCCGGCTCTGGAATGGTTTCTGGTTCGCCTGACGGTCCATTCATCGTCAGTGCGTCCGGCTGATGTCCGCTGTCCACCAGCGCTCGTTTCAGTTCGGCATCGGTGGGCGGCGGCGCTACACCCGGCGGCACGACTGAACCATGTGTAATACGGATACCGGGAATCGGTTCGAGATCCGTCAATTCGCGCTCGAAGTACCAACCCGTACCAATCCCGACGAAATCCACATCGTAGCTCCAGCCGTGCTGTTCGTTGCGGTTGTAGAGCCGCGAGATCGTCCCGCGTGTACCCGTCGGAATGGCTTTGCCATCGGGCGTTTCCAATTCATGCCGGGCATAGACCGTCTGCCCAAGCTGGAATAAACGCGGCGATTCGTCTGGCTTCGGCGATTCAGCCTTCAGCGGCACACCCAGAATGGCAACCGCTTCTTCATCCGAACAGGGCGCATCATCTTCGACCTGCGCGGTTGTCGCTCCCGGTTCGGTAGTCGCATATTCGGTGATGAGCCGCTTAATCCCGTCGGGCAGCTCCCAGCCTACGAAATACCACGCCCGTCTTTTGCTGCTGAACCGCGCTCCCCAGCGTTTGAGCGTCTCGCGCTGCGGATACGTGTCGCCCAATATCCACCACCAGGGCTTTTGATTGGGGTCGCGCTGGCTCTTCTCGGCGCGGATGCCTTCCACCGCCGTTTCCTTCTCACCCGTCGATGGCGCAACGGGACGAAACCCGGAGGGATTGAAGCCCGGACCGGAACGCGCTGCGGATTCAGAATAAGCAGGATTGCGTCCGTGTGGCAGTTCCAACCAGCGGTCAGCCTGCCATAGATACACTGTGGCTCGGTGATGGCAGCGCGTCACGGCTTCCGCCCGCGCCAGTTCGTCGTTGGTCACATTGAGCAGTAGATAGCCATGTCGTACAGTGGTCTCACCGTCGATCTGCACATAGCGATAAGATGCATGAGGCGAGGAGACATCGCGCGCCTTTGTCCCGTACAGCGCCAGCAGGGCCTCACAGGCGGCGCTCGTGTACCCTATTTTGTACGCGCTCACGGTCTGGTTCGTGCCGGGTGCCTTCACGCGCTGCGAACCGTAGGTGTGAACCGCCAGTATGTGCTGTTCAGCCATGCCGCGCTCCTTTCAAGGCAAACGTCATCAGGTGTGCCTCTTTCTGGCGGCTGACCATGTACTCGTATCCAGCCTTCGTGCCTTTGCTATCACCGTTCCAGATGAACATGCCTCTTGTTGAGTTGTCCACCATCCAACGATCACGGACATGGTAACGGTCATACAAATGTCCGCCTGCGGCACGATAGGTATCCCGTTCGACTTTGACATAGCCGCCGTGTGAGCAGCCGCCGTTGCGTGGGCGATTCGTGACACCGACGACCAGCACCTTCGCTTTCAGCCGACGGCATTCCTGCACCACCGCCATATCCACGCCTTTGGGATTATCGCCAACCACGATGGTATGACCGAGTTGGTGAGCACGACGCACCACCCGGCGGGCGTAATCCAATGCCTCGCGGTTGGCGTAGCGTGATCCGGCAATCAGGATGTGTGTTTCCGACACAGCCTGCGCTGGCACGGTGGGAGCAGTCGCGTTGTTATCCACAACACTGCCAGCATCGTCCAGCGGTTTCTGTGTCGCTTCGGGAGCCTGCGTCAATCGTGCCGACTGCGCCAGTTCGTCGGCGTGAGTATTCTGCCCACGCGGTATCCACGTCAGCGTGGCGTTGTGCTGTTCAAGCAGCGCCTTGAGCTGCTGCCATAGATTGAGATTGGCAACCTGTTCGCCGCGTGCGTTTTTCCAGCCGCGTTTGAGCCAGTCGGACAGCCACTCATTCACGCCGCGCACGACGTAGTTGGAGTCGGTGAAAAGCTGCACCGAAGACCCTGCCTGTTTGAGTACCTTCAATGCTCCGATGACTGCCGTGAGTTCCATCGCATTCACCGTCGTGTCTGCCGCACTGCCCTGTAAGACGCGCTGATGTTCGCCGCACTGAAGCACCGCTGCCCAGCCGCCAAGACGGGTTTGTGTCTCACAACTTCCATCCGTGTGAATGATAATTGGATTCATGTCAACCTCCGTGTAATTCAATTCGTAATGCGATAAGGCAAAAAAGGAACCGGTTCATCACCGGCTGCTGCGAACTTCGCCGATAACCTCGAAGTCGATGCTGTGATGCGCTGCCACCTTTTCCAGTATCTCGACCAGAATGTAGCGATGACAGTGTTTCGTTGTGGCGTGCGTGTCCTTGCAGTAGCAGCAGATGATCAATTCATCGCTGCTCAACGCTTCCAGAAATGCTGACGGATGCGCCTGATAGCGCTGCCGCATCAGTGCTGTATATTCTTCGATGTAGGACTGCCACGAAATCGTGTTTTGCTTTGATGCCATAACCATCTTCCACGTCGGCGCGAACACTGCACCCAAGCCCGTACCGCTTTTGATCGTCGTATTCAGCACCCGCTGTCCAACACGACCCTGATAATCAATCCGCGCTGTACCAACGCGGCAAATGTGTTTTGCTATATCAGTCATACCATTCACTCCTGACTGAGAAAAGACGAAATGAAAAACGCTCTTACGCGCAGGTTGCCGCCCGAATGCGCCCCGGCATCTCTCTCAAGATGACCACGAGACGTTGACCCTTCCGGTAAGCAGTTTCTTGTTTTCACTGCTCCATCCGCGACGATCTGCGCTCGATATTCTGCGTGTGGCTTGCCAAAACACACCTTCCTGACCTCCATCGGAGAAGATGTGTCCCACATCACAGGATCGAGAGCGTTTGATACTGCGGGACATTGCGACCATCTGTAGGAGTCCGTCGGGGCACAGTGGCTCCGGGAAAACTTACGACGCGCCCTTTCGAGCTAACGCGGCCTGATTAACGATGCATCCGTCTGATCGATAACCCGCATGTATTTTTGTTAAGCTGCGCTTTTACGCAGGTCTCAATAGCACGCCGGGGACTCCCGACCTCACCCGAAGGGCGGCACGGGTTTGCTATGAGAGAAACGGCGCAAGCCAGAAGCAAACCCGTAAGCCGCAGCCGCTGGCGGCTGTGAGAGGCGGGGTGGCGTGCTATCCTGCGGAATAAAAGCGCACCAAAAACACATGTTAGAGAACAGGCTGGCATCGAAAAGGCTGATTGAGAGGCGTGTATGCGTTTAGTGAGGGGCAATTGCCCCTTGTGACCTAAAGTTGATGAGCTTTATTGCGGTAGTTTATGCTAATTGTCACTGCTGATAACGGGACACTTTACTTAGAATCGATCTAATAACACATCATGATAGAGGTACTGACGAAATCAAGACGCATCACTGCCAGCTACCTTTATCAATCATAGTTGTGGGAGGAACGATGCGGCGATCAGGGATCGGGCTGTGTGTTCTGGTTTTAACTTTGGGGCTAATTTCTGGATGTGCTGCAACGTCCAGCCAGCCTGTGATTCAACTCACCAGCCTTCATCCTCTGCCTGCGCCGCCCGCCAGCGAGATTATCCCGCTGCGGATTTCAGTAGCAGCAGTGATTTCCCCGCGCGGAACCGTCGAAAGCTATCAACCCCTGTTAGACTATCTGAGCGAGGCGCTGGAGCGTCCGGTGGAACTGGTGCAGCGGCGCACCTATGAGGAAACCAATGATCTGGTCGAAAGCGGTGAGGTCGATCTGGCGTTTGTCTGTACCAGCGCGTATGTCACCGGGCATGATAATTTTGATATGCGGCTGCTGGTCGCTCCCGAAGTCAACGGCGCGACAACCTATCACTCTTTGTTAATTGTCCCAATTGACAGTCCAGCACAGACAATGGCGGATTTACAGGGCAAAGTCTTCGCGTTCACCGATCCTATCTCGAACAGTGGACGAGTCTACCCGACTTATCTGGTACAGCAGCTTGGATTCACGCCTGAAACCTTTTTCGCACGCACCTTTTTTACTTATAACCATGATGATGCTATTCGCGCTGTTGCCGATCAATTGGCGGATGGCGCGGCAGTGGACAGTCTGGTGTATGAATACGCGCTGGAACGTGACCCCACGCTATCAGAACGGATACGCATTATTCATCGCTCACCCGCTTTTGGCATTCCCCCTGTCGTCGTAAGCCCAACTATCCGTCCGCAGACTCAGGCGCTGCTGCAAGAAACGCTGCTGGGTATGAGTGAGAGTTCTGAGGGGCAGGCGGCGCTAACCAGTTTAGGTATTGATGCTTTTGTGACCATTGACGATAGTGCCTATGATTCGGCCCGTGAACTGATCGGTGAGGTCGGGATACTGTCGCCATGAGCAAATCTCAAGCTGAGAAGTGGCTGCACCGTCTGTGGCTGATCGCTGGAGCGGTCAATATTCGGGTCAAAATCCTCGGCATTGTGCTTGCAATGGTATTTTTGCTGGGATTGACCGTCACAATCCAGGTGCGCCAGCTTCTTGCTCAAAGCATGTATGTTCAGCTTGAGGAACAGGCGGTCTCGATTACCCGTGATCTGGCGGCGCGCGCCACGGATCCGATCCTCATCAACAACCTCTATGCCCTGCAACAATTGATGCTTGGCGCGAAAACGACCCATACTGCTGTGCGGTATGCGTTTGTCATCGACAGCGATGGTTATGTTCTGGCACATACTTTTGGAGATGGCTTTCCAGAAAACCTCATTGAAGCCAACACCGTATTGCCAGATGCCTACGAGCATACCGTGTTGCTTCAGACCGATGAAGGACGGATCTGGGATATTGCCGTTCCAATTTTTGATGGACGGGTTGGCACAGCGCGGGTCGGTGTTTCGGATGCTCAGGTCGTCCAGACGATCAATGCCATCACCGGTCAGCTATTACTGACAACCGTGCTGGTTTCGGCAATTGGTATCACGGCAGCCGTGCTGCTGACCTGGGTATTGACACGACCTATTCTCGCACTGGTGCAAGCCACCAAGGCTGTTGAGAAGGGTGATTTCTCGCAGCGTGTTCCTCGCTGGGCAGACGACGAGGTTGGTGAACTGTCAAACGCCTTTAATGCTATGACCGAAGCGCTGGCGAAGAGCGACGCAGAACGCGCTGAACGTGACCAGCTACGCGCTCAATACGTCAGTGGGTTTATCTCGGCACAGGAAGATGAGCGCAAGCGCATCGCCCGTGAACTGCATGACAGCACCAGCCAGAGCCTCACGTCGTTGATGATTGGGCTGCGTGCCTTGAGCGACACCTGTTCACAACCGGAAATTCGCAGTCGCGCTGAAGAACTCCGCGCGGTTGCGGGCAGCACCCTGGACGATGTGCATACCCTCGCGTTGCAACTGCGCCCCAGCGTGCTGGATGATGTCGGTTTACCCGAAGCAATTAAGCGGCATGTGGCAGACTGTCAAAAACGGCATTCTTTGAATATTGATCTTGCTATCACCGGGCTGGAGGGCTGCCGCCTGCCACCCGCTGTTGAAACGGCTCTTTATCGCATTACCCAGGAAGCACTTACCAATATCATTCGTCACGCGGGAGCGGAAACCGCCAGTATTTTCATCGAACGCAGCGATGATAAGGTACTTGCGATTATCGACGATGATGGTCGTGGTTTTGACCCGGAGTTCGTCGAACGACAGGATGGACATCTGGGATTGTACGGTATCCGTGAACGCGCCGAACTGCTATCGGGGCATCTGGTCATCGAGTCCGAACCTGGCACTGGAACGAGCCTGTATGTGGAGATACCTTTAGTCGAAAAGTGAGGTTTTATGGCGGCGATACGCATCATTATGGCAGATGACCACACGGTACTGCGAGCCGGGCTGCGAATGCTGCTGGATGCCCAATCCGACATGACGGTTGTCGGGGAAGCAGGCAGCGGGGCTGAACTGCTCGGTCTGGTTACACAACTTCAAGCGGACTTGATTCTACTTGATCTGTCCATGCCAGGACTCGGCGGGCTGGAAACCTTACCTTTGCTGCGAAAGACCTGTCCGACGGCAAGGATTCTCATCCTGACCATGCATGACGATGAGGGCTATCTGCGTCAGGCATTGCGCGAGGGGGCATCCGGTTATGTCCTGAAAAAAGCGGCGGACAGCGAACTGATTGCGGCAATTCGAGCGGTCATGCGCGGTGAAGTGTATGTCCATCCCTCGCTGACACGTACCCTGCTGGAAGATTTGCTTCCTGCAAATGGAACAGACCCCGCCAGTCCGTGGGATGCCCTGAGTGAGCGCGAGCGCGAAGTGCTGCTGTTGGTGGCACGCGGGCATACCGCTGCCCGGATTGGCGAAAATCTCAGCCTGAGTTCCAAAACGGTTGAAACTTATCGGGCGCGCGGCATGGAGAAATTAGGTCTGCGTTCCCGGGCAGCACTGGTTCAATTTGTCCTGTCGCACAGTCTCCTTTCACAGGACAGCACCTCCTAACGTCCCGTGTAGGGAATTTCCCTACAATCCCCGACATTCTTGCGGACTTTTCCTGATACCGTCTCTTTTCCTGCCGACCTATATTGGTAGTACAGGTCCTGTTTGTAGCGCCATGCCTCGTTAGCTACGGAAAGGAAAAGGACGTTATGAGTGAAAAAGAGAATGTTAAACAGGAGTCGGATTTTACCCGGCGCAATTTTTTGAAAGGATTGATGGGTGCTGCCAGTGCGGCAACGGCGCTTGCTGCCTACGAGACACTCGTCAACAATCCAGAGGTGCTGCTGGCTCAAGAAGATGTTGTCAGCCCTGGCATTGTGACAGCACTGACCAGTGCCGATGACGGACAGGTCGACATTCTGGAGCGACTGCGGGCTGAACTCAGCCAGGCGCTTCAGAAACCGGTGGCAGACCGACGCTGGGTCATGGTCATTGACCTGCGGAAATGTGTCGGTTGCCACGCCTGCACGATTGGCTGTGTGGCAGAAAACAAGCTGCCTCCCGGTGTTGTTTATCGTCCCGTGTTGGAAGAAGAATGGGGAACGTATCCCAATGTGGGACGGCGCTTTATACCGCGTCCCTGTATGCAGTGTGATAACCCACCCTGTACCCCGGTTTGCCCGGTCAATGCGACCTTCAAGAACGAGGAAGGCATTGTCGAGGTGGATTACGACCAGTGCATTGGCTGTCGTGCCTGCCTCACTGCCTGCCCCTATGGAGCGCGGACATCGGACTTCGGACTGACCTATACGGAAGGACTGCCGGTAGCGGATGGACTGATTGCCGGACGTACCAATGCTGAGGGCTATGAGCGTGTCGCCAACTTTGAGTACAGCGAAGCCCGTCCCCGTGAGGGGCACGAGTCACCCATCGGCAACGCTCGCAAATGTCATTTCTGCCTGCATCGTGTTCGTGTAGGTGAACTGCCTGCCTGTGTGACCACCTGCATCGGGCGGGCAACCATGTTTGGGGATGCCAACGACCCGGACAGCCTTGTTTCCGAGATGATCGCTCAACCGAACGTGATGCGCCTCAAAGAAGAACTGGGCACATCACCGCGCGTGTATTACCTGGTGTAAGGGAGAAGGCTCATCATGATTACTGTGAAACGAGTGCTTTATGTCCTGGGCATTGTCGCCCTGATTCTGGGGCTTTATGGCTTCTACAGCCGTCTGTTCATCGGTGAACGCGACGTAAACTACGGTTCCTATGTCACCTGGGGTTTATGGGTGGCGATGTATCTGTTCTTCGCGGGTATTGCGTCGGGTTCTTTAGTTATTGCGACACTGGAATATCTCTTTGAAATTCCCCTGTTTAAAGGTACTGGAAAACTGGCGCTCTGGGCGGCTATGGTGACACTCCCGGCGGCATTAATCTCTATCGGGATGGATCTCGGTCATCTGGAACGCATCTGGAAGGTGTATCTGCAACCCAATCCGACCTCTTTGCTGGCACAGATGGTCTGGGGCTATACCATTTTTGGCGGGGTCATCCTGTTGTCCCTGTGGCTGGTCGCCCGGCATGGGCATCGCTCCACCTTTGCGGTCAAAGCACTCATGATGGTGGGTTTTGTGATGGCAATCTTTGTCAGCGGTGGTGTGGGCGCGCTGCTGGGGGTGAATGCCAGCCGTGCGGTGTGGCATGTGGGTTTGCTGCCCGCGCAGTTCCCCATTTTCTCGCTGGCAACCGGGGTCGCGCTCATGCTGACCATCGTCAGTTTCTTTGGGACGATGGAAGACGCAATTCGTGTGCGGTTACAGCGGGTATTGAGCATCGGCATGGTTGTCCTGCTGCTGGTTAAGACTTACCTGCTGTGGTCGGATTTCTCCATGTCGCTCTACAGTGGCGTGCCGCAGAACGTCGATGCCATCAACGCCGTGATGTACGGCGATTACTGGTGGTCGTTCTGGATTCTACAAATTGTTCTGGGAACAATCCTGCCCATTATCGTCCTGATTATGCCGAACTGGTCAAAAAATCGACTGTTGGCGGGTTTGACGGGCATCGTGATTCTGATTGGTTTCGGGGCAGCGCGTGCCAACATCGTTTTCCCGGCACTGTCGATCCCCGAACTGGAAGGGATGGCGGAAGCGTTTAGCGGTCCGCACCTGAACTTTGATTATTTTCCCAGTCTAATGGAATGGTCATTAACGATAGGTGTCGTCGGGCTGGCGACTCTTGCCTATTTGATCGGAATTGACCGTCTGCCGTTTCTCAAGCAAACATCGTCGGAGGTGACACAATGACCAGCAAACCTGAAACGAAACAGCCCGACAACTGTTGTCTCTCCCGGCGCGATTTTGTTAAGATCGGTGCTATCACAGGCAGCGCCGCTGCCTTTCTGGGTGGAATGCCCGGTTTTAGCCGGATCATGACCGCACGCGCTCAGGAAGCAGAGGGCGAGCTGGCGTATCCGCTGGCGGATCCCGCCAATCAAATTTATACCGTGTGCTTGCAGTGTAATACGGGCTGCGGCATCAAGGTCAAGCTGATGGATGGCATTGCTGCCAAGATTGACGGCAGTCCGTTCCATCCCATGAATATGTACCCGCATATCCCCTACGAGACCCCTGTTGCCGAGCTAGGCACAGTGGAAGGGGCGATTTGCCCTAAAGGACAGGCAGGCTTGCAGTCGGTCTATGATCCATACCGGCTGGTAAGTGTACTCAAGCGCAAACCCGGTACACCGCGTGGTGGCGGTCAGTGGGAAACAATTGCCTTTGATCAGGCGATTACCGAAGTCGTCGAAGGTGGTGATCTGTTTGGCGAAGGTCCAGTTCCAGGGCTGCGCGAGTCGTATGCCCTGACCGATGCGGATGTGGCGAAACAGATGGCAGCCGCCATCAAAGCCATTCAGAATGAAAGAGATGCCGACGCAAGGCAGGCACTGGTTGCCGAGTTCCAGACAACTTTTGCCGATTATCTGGATGCCATGATTGATCCCGATATCCCTGATTTCGGACCACGCAACAATCATTTTGTCTTCGCCTGGGGACGCTTGAAAGATGCCCGCAAAGACCTGATTGCCCGCTTCCTGGGCGCTTACGGTACAGCCAACGCTCATGGACATACCACCGTTTGTCAGGGCAGTTTGTACTTCACGGGCAAAGCCATGTCCGAGCAGTTTACCGATGGTAGCTGGACGGGCGGTGTCAAGTTCTACTGGCAGGGTGACATCGGCAACAGCGAGTTTGTGATTTTCGTCGGTGCATCCCCGTTTGAAGGCAACTACGGTCCGCCGCTGCGTTCGCCGCGTATTACCACCAACATGCTGAACAATGGCATGAGATTTGCGGTATTGGATCCGCGCTTCTCTAAGACTGCCGCGAAAGCGTGGCGCTGGGTGCCTGCTAAACCGGGAACAGAAGGTGCATTAGCGTTGTCCCTGATCCGCTGGGTGATTGACAACGAACGCTACAACGCAGCTTATCTGTCTGCCGCCAATAAAGCGGCTGCCAGCGCTAACGGAGATCCGACCTGGACAGAAGCCTCCTGGCTGGTCAAGCTGGACGATGAAGGCAATCCGGGCAGGTTCTTACGCGCCAGCGAAATTGGGCTGCGCGAACCGGAAGAACGCCCGCTTTCCACTGATCCCGAAAAGACCTACCTGTTTGATTACTTCGTGGCACTGGTAAACGGTGAACCTGTTCCCGTTGATCCTTATGCCACCGAACCTGAAAATGCTGTACGCGGGGATTTGCTGGTGGATAACCTGCAACTGGGTGACTTCACCGTGAAATCCGGTCTGCAAATCATCGCCGATTCAGCACGCGAACACACACTCGAAGAATGGGCAGAAATCTGTGGTATCGGTGTGGATGACATCGAGGCGCTGGCATTCGAGTTCACCAATCACGGGCATAAGGCTGTCGCCGACATCCATCGCGGGGTCAGCCAGCACACCAATGGGTTCTACAACGTCTATGCCTGGTACACGCTTAATGCGCTCATCGGCAACTATGACCGCGCGGGTGGGCTGATCAAATCCACCACCTACAAAGCAGACGGCAGTAAAGCCGGACAACCGTTCAAGATCAGCGCTTCCAACGGCACGATGGCTCCGTTTGGCACCAGCATCATCCGCCACAACGAAAAATACGATAAACACACCCTGTTCCTGCGCGATGGTTATCCGGCGCGGCGCAACTGGTATCCGCTGTCCAGCGACATCTATCAGGAGATTATCCCCTCCATCGGCGATGCCTATCCGTATCCGGTCAAAGCGATGATGTTGTATATGGGGTCGCCGGTTTATTCGCTGCCTGCGGGTAACATGAACATCCCAATTTTGTCCGACCCGCAAAAACTGCCGCTGTTCATTGCCATTGACCCGTTCATTGGCGAAACCAGCATGTTTGCGGATTACATCTTCCCCGACACCATGTATCTGGAACGCTGGGAATTTCATGGCAGCCATCCGAGTGTTGCACCGAAAATTCAACCGGTGCGTAATCCGGCGATTGCGCCGCTCGTGCCCGAAGTGACGGTGTTTGGACAGCCAACACCGATGTCACTGGAAGCGGTATTGATGGCAATTGCCGAGAAGATAGAACTCCCGGGTTTCGGAACCGGTGGCTACGGCGACCTCGGTGACTTCAATCACCCAGATGATCTCTATATCAAGATGGTCGCTAACCTTGCCTTCGGTGAAAAAGAAGATGGCTCTGACTCGGTTCCCGACGCAGATGATGAAGAACTGCGTATCTTCACCGAAGCACGTCGCTATCTGCCCGAAAGTGTCTACAGTGCCGAACGCTGGCAGACCATCGCGGGCGATCTGTGGCCGAAAGTGGTCTACGTGCTCAATCGCGGTGGACGTTTCCAGAGCTATGCGCGAGGCTATAAAGAAGGTGACGTTCCTGAACAGAGCGCCAGCTACTTCGGTTTTGATCCCACCGTTGCCTCCAATCCGTTTGGCACGATGGTCAATATCTATCAGGAAAAGACCTACGACAACAAGAGTGCCATGACGGGTGAGCATCTGGCGGGTTATGCCCGTTACCTCCCCGGTCCGTTTGATGTCACGGGACAACTGCTAACCGACGAAGCCGATGGCTTTGACCTACGGATGATTACTCACCGCGAAATCATGCAGACCAAGAGCCGCACATCTTCAAATTACTGGCTGCTGGCGCTGCTGCCGGAAAACTCCGTGGTGATGAATGCGGTGGATGCCGAAGCACGCGATTTGCAGGATGGTGATCTGGTTCGCATCGTTTCACCCACCAATCCGAACGGTGAGTGGGATTTGATGAACGGCAATATCGTTCCCATGATCGGCAAGGTCAAGGTGACGCAGGGCATTCGTCCCGGTGTGATCAGCTTTGCGCTCGGTTTCGGTCACTGGGCATACGGCGGTGTGGATGTGAGCATCAATGGTCAGACGATCCCCGGCGATGAGCGGCGTATTCGCGGTTTCCATGCGAACGCGGCGATGCGGGTTGATCCATATCTTCAGAATACCACGCTGGTCGATCCCGTCGGTGGCAGTGCTGTGTTCTACGATACGTTTGTGAGAGTAGTCAAAGTTTAGTCTGGAATTGGGTTGGGGTGGCACACATGACCGCCCCAACCTGCTTGCCCGTAAAGGGGAAATGTTATGGCATCCTTCACCAAGTTACTTGCCCAAACTGCTGCCCGCCACGACCATCTCTGTCCTCGCCAGGTGATTGGCGTTCGCATGGGCATGTATGCCGCCGACCTGCTGGATTTGGAATTGCCGCAGTCGGATAAACGGCTGATTGCATTTGTTGAAACGGATGGCTGTTTTGCAGATGGGGTGTCAGTGGCGACGGGTTGTTCGCTGGGGCATCGCACGATGCGGTTGATGGATTTTGGCAAAGTCGCGGCGACCATCGTCGATACCAAAACCGAGCGTGCCGTTCGTATTTTCCCTCACCCTGAATCACGCTCCAACGCCCGTTTGTGTTTGCCGGATGCCCGCAGCCGCTGGCACGCCCAGTTAGAAGCCTATCAGGTGATGCCGGTGGAGCAGATGTTGTGCTGGCAGCCTGTGACGCTTACCATCGCCTTGAAACAGCTTATCAGCCGTCCGGGTGTACGTGTCAACTGTGCTGTTTGCGGCGAAGAGATTATCAATGAACGCGAAGTGATCGTTGATGGGCAGGCAATTTGCCGTACCTGTGCCGGTGATCATTACTATCAGATAGGCAGTGATGCTTTTGATGTTGTGCTGAATGAGGTCGTACAGGCACATGCGAAATGATGTGACGGTAGCAATTCTGGCGGGTGGGCTTTCCCGACGCATGGGAACCAACAAGAGCTTTATATTGCTTGCTGGTAAGCCGCTGATTGAGCATGTGATTGAGCGCGTATCCGCGCTGCGCCTGCCCGTTCTTCTGATTACCAGTACACCTGAGCAGTACGCACACTTTGATTTACCCATGTATGGCGATGTATATCCGAAGTGTGGGTCGTTGGGCGGGCTTTATACGGCGCTGCACTACAGTCTCACCGACTATACGCTGTGTGTCGCCTGTGATATGCCTTTTTTGAGTGTGGATTTGTTACGATACATGCTGGGTTTGCGATCAGGAGTGGATAGCATTGTGCCGTACATCGCAGGGAATTATGAGAGCCTGCACGCCATCTATCATCGAACCTGTCTGCCAGTCATGCGAGAGCAGCTTGAACGAGGTCGACTCCGCATCCATGATATTTACGCCCAGCTTCGGGTCAGACAGGTTACAGAAGTTGAAGTAGACCGTTTCGACCCTGACCAACACTCATTTGCGAATTTGAACACCCCGGATGATGTGGCACACATCCAGAAGTGGCTGCCATGACCCTCTACGATGCCTTCAATCGCCCGCTTGAGAATCTCCGTATCTCGGTGACGGATCGCTGCAACTTCCGTTGTTCCTACTGTATGCCCGCGCACAAATTTCCACAGGGATACCGCTTTATCGCCAGCGACGATCTACTGACCTTCGCTGAAATTACCCGGCTGGCGCGTATCTTCAGCCATCTCGGAGTTCACAAAATTCGTCTGACCGGTGGTGAGCCGCTGGTGCGTCCACATATCGAGCAGTTGGTGGGGATGCTCTCGAAAATAGACGGTCTTCGAGAGATTGCGATGACGACTAATGGCTACCTGCTGCCGCAAAAGGCAGAACTTCTGCGCGAACAGGGGTTGACGCGCTTAAACATCAGTCTCGACAGCCTGGATGAAGCCATCTTCAGACAGATGAATGGCGGACACGCCGAAGTTACTGATGTCCTCAGAGGTATTGAAGCGGCGGAGCGGGCGGGCTTTTCATCTCTCAAGATCAACACAGTAGTCCAACGCGGTGTGAATGACCACACGCTGGTTGATCTTGCGCTCTACTTTCGGGAACGCGGACATATCATCCGGTTCATTGAGTTTATGGACACGGGGACGCTCAACGGCTGGAAATACGATCACGTTCTGCTCACCGACGAACTCATCCGGCGGATAGAGCAGGTCATTCCGCTCGAACCGCTGCCTGCTCAGTTCCACGGTGAGGTGGTAAGACGCTTCCGGTATGCTGATGGCAGCGGAGAACTTGGTTTTATCACGTCTGTTTCAAATCCTTTCTGCGGGGGTTGTAACCGCCTGCGCCTTTCAGCAGAAGGAAAAATATACACCTGTCTGTTTGCGAGAAAGGGAGTTGACCTGCGTGATCTGCTGCGTTCGGGTGCTTCTGATGAAGCCATCATCGAACACATTACACAGACCTGGCAGCAGCGGACAGATCGTTATTCGGAAGAGCGCAGTAACGGAAAGCGAACTGAAAAAGTGGAAATGCACCATATCGGCGGATAAATCGCCAATTGCATTCTTGAATTATTCCCAGGTTTGAATGGAATGTGTCTAAAACTGTTGGCTGCAAAATCTCTTGCAGGAATTATCTATTCCACGATAGAATAGCTGTTATGAGTTCACTGACACCAGACGAAACGATTTTAGGACTGCTGGCAGTTCAAGCGCGGCATGGCTACGAACTGCTGGAATGTTTCCGCAGCACCCACCAGCTTGGACGGGTGTGGAATTTGAGTACCAGCCAGATTTATGCGGTATTGAAGCGCCTGGAACGCGAAGGCTGGATTGCTGGGCATGAAATCGTATCGGAGAATGCGCCGCCACGAACGGAATACACACTGACGGAAACCGGTGAAAAGCGCCTTCATATCTGGCTGAACGAGCCTCAGCCTGCCGCCAGCATTCGACGCATTCGGGTGGAATTTCTCAGCCGGTTATATGTTGCGCGGCAGTTGAATATCCCAACGAACGCTGTTGTGCGCTGTCAGCGTGAAGCGTGTATCGCCAAATATAAAGAACTCGCCGCCGAGCGCGACCATGCCGAGTCAGGAATTGATTTTCTGGCGCTGGAATTACATATCAGCCAGCTTGAAGCGGCACTGCGCTGGCTTGAACGTTGTGAACTCGTGCCGTCTGAACCAGACAGCCCATAAAACTTATCCATTTTTAGGCAGGAGATTCCATTGATGAAGCCTCATCCAATCATCGTTTTCATGCTGGCTGTACTTGTGCTGACCGCCTGTGGCAGTGGTGGATCACCAACGGTGACACCGACAAGCACACCTGAGCCGACTTCGGAGCCGACGGCTGAAACAACCGCCTCCGTTGGCGTGACGCTCACCGTCGCGGGAGCTGCTGATTTGACACCTGCATTTCAGGAACTAGGGGTGCTGTTTACCGAGCAGACTGGTATTGAAGTGGTGTTCAACTTCGGCTCAACCGGACAGCTTACGCAGCAGATTGAACAGGGCGCACCAGTCGATGTGTTTGCAGCAGCTAATCGATCCTACATTGATGATTTGGAACAAGCCGGACTGGTCATCTCTGATACGGTTGCGCTGTATGCTCAGGGACGCTTGACGATCTGGACACGCGCTGATAGTCCATTGTCCTTCTCCACTATCGACGATTTGACGCAAGAAGGCGTGAACCGGATTGCGATTGCGAATCCTGAACATGCACCTTATGGTGTCGCGGCACGCGAAGCGCTAGAGTCGGCAGGATTATGGGAAACAGTGCAGCCGAAGCTGATTCTAGGGGAGAATGTCGCCCAGACGCTGCAATACGCAGAAACGGGCAATGTGGATGTTGCCATTGTTGCGCTGTCATTGAGTATCGCAGCAGGCGATGCGGGACGATACGTTCTGCTTCCGGCAGAACTGCACAATCCACTGGATCAGGCGTTAGCAGTGGTCGGCAGCACCGAACACGAGGCGGAAGCGCGGCAGTTTGCGGGGTTTGTCAACAGCGAAGCCGGGCGCGAGGTTATGCGCCGCTACGGGTTCATCCTGCCGGGCGAAGAGCCGATTGAATGAACTGGCAACCCTTCTGGCTTTCGCTGCAAGTCACCGGCACGGCAGTAGTTGGTATTCTCATTGTCGGATTGGCGCTGGCGCTGCTGCTGGCTCGCGTCTCATTTCGCGGCAAGCTGGTGCTCGAAACGGTGATTTATCTGCCCTTAGTCCTGCCGCCCACTGTCGTCGGTTATTACCTGCTGTTTGTGCTGGGGCGTGGCAGCTTTCTGGTAGAGCAGTTGAAGATTGAACTGCTGTTCACTTGGCAGGCGGCGGCGTTCGCGTCAATGGTCGTCGGCTTGCCTTTAATGGTGCAGACCGCGCGAGCGGCGTTCGAGGAAGTCGAACCGGAGGTGGAAGAGGCAGCACGGGTGGATGGTGCGGCGGAATGGCAGGTGTGGTGGCATGTCACCCTGCCCATAGCGCGGCGCGGCATTCTGGCGGGGCTAATCCTGAGCGCAGCACGGGCGCTGGGGGAGTTTGGCGCGACCCTGATGGTCGCTGGCAATATTCCGGGGCGCACGCAAACCCTGCCGCTGGCGATTTACGATGCGGTGCAGGCACGGCGCTACGGCGATGCGAATTTTATGGTACTGGTGATGACTTCACTGGCATTCACGGGACTCTGGTTCGTCTATCACTTAAGTACAGCATCTCAGAAACGAGAAAAACGTTATGGCAGCACCGGAAAGCACCGATCATCCTGACCACTCACGTCTGGCATTTGTGTTTGCCGTCCCTATCGCCATTCTCGGCGGTTTGATCGGCTGGGCAGCGCGGCGCACTCATCGGTGGACTGCTGGAGCCATTCCTGCATTCACTCTCAGGATCGTGTTCGGTATTATTTTGATCGTCTCTGCACTGCGGATTTTCTATGCAATTAGTGAACCATCGTTCCCAGGACATCAATCAGGAGCGTCTTAAGTGCAAGAATAATGACCGTGATGAGAAAAATTCGTCGTAACCAAATATTATTTATCCGAACTGCAATATGCGAACCGATCATTGCTCCAAAAAACATGACGATGCCTAAAACGATACCAAGTTCGTAATTTACAATGCCGCGCGCCATAAAAAGGCCGGTAGCAATCAGCGATGAGACAATATTGATAACCTTTGTCGTGGCGACTGCTTCGACGAACGTCATGCCAAAAAAAGCAACGTACACAGCGGTAAGTAAAGTGACATAGCCGCCGCTAAAAAAACCCCCGTAAATTCCTAACAAGAAGGTCGCTATATACCCGGCCATCTCTGCATTTGGAGAGCGTGATTCGGATGGTGTTGTTCCCGCATCACGTTTGACAACAGAAAAGATAGCAACTGCTATCATAGCAATAGAAACTAACAGCGGCACAGATGCTGATGTAATTACCAAAAGTAATAATGCCCCGATAATAGAGCCAAGTGCGGTTAAAGCCAGTAATACAGGTAAGCGGTTTCGATCTATGGCTTTACTTTTTAGAAATGGTAGAGTTCCTCCAGCACTCATAAAAATGAGGGCGAACATATTGGTTGCGACTGCCGCTCGTGGATCAATACCCGCCTGAAAAAGTGCTGGGACGGTAATTAGAGAGGTACTTCCCGTTACGACACTGATGATACTAGTAAAAAAGAAGATTAGGCCAAGGGCTATGAAAGTAAAAGTCATCGAATTTTACTGAACTCGCTCGTGGGTGTAATTAAGGTATCAAATCATACTTCACTTATCTGATAGACAATATGTTGAATCGTAGCATTTACCTTGATAGGGAGTGTCAAAAGAGGCTATGCACACAAAGGTCAACAGTGTATGTCATCAACGGGTTGGAAGGAGTAGTGCTTCCAACCGCTTGCGAATGGCAGGCATCGGAATCTTCCCCCCGCTGCTAATGACCTCCCCTTCGACCAGCACTAACGGCAGTTGAGCGTTCGGTGGCAGAGCCGGGCAACTTGGATCGAACAGATCATAGTATTCCATTCGCACAGCATCCCCAAAACGCTGTTGTAACTGTTTCGCTGCCCAGTTCGCCGTGTCTCGCCAGCTATCTTTGATGCCCTCGGCACAGGCAATGGGCGCACCAATAATCTGCACGGTTAGTTTCTCATTCATGCACACCTCTCTCTGTCGTGCCTGAAACCCAATTCTTTGCTGCTCAACAACAAGAAGCGGCTGACATGGCAGTGAAATCAAGCCCAAGCGCCTCACCGAGTTCGCCGCTGGTTTCATCCAGCAAAAAGCGGGCAAACCGTTGGGCTTCGACAAAAGCAGCCACTTTCGCGTTTGTCTGCACCTGAACCTGCAATTCACGCAGAAAGTTGATGTCCTGCTGAGTGATGGAGCCGCGCGTCTGTCTGGAACGCAGGTCAGACTGAGCAGTCGCATAGCGTTTCAACAGCGCCTGTGTTTCTGCATCTTCATCCAGTGAGCGCTTTGCCTGTTGAACATCGACCATTGTCGGTGTTTGTAACAGGGATTCGACCAGCGTTTTGGCGGCGGTTTCAACGTTAGATGGAAGTCTATTTAGCATCATGATTTCTCCCTACCCACAGCATGAGCTTGTTTTCATGGCGAAGCGCATTCCAATGCCCTGTGAAATCAAGTCGTTGACTGCACGACAAAGTGTCGCCACCTCATCCTGAGCTTTGAGATACTCAGCGATAACAGGGTTGTCAAAGACTGCCTGTTCCAGTTGTTCCAACTCGGCACGTTCTTCCGCACTCACGGCATTGAGCATCAGTAAGGCTTGAAGTTGGTGCTGCTTTGTCTGTAAAGCCTCAATTGATGACTGCGCCTGCGGGTCACTTTGCAGACGGAGCAAACTCTGCTCAAACTGCATGAACTCGGTTGTTTGACGAAGTGCCATCGCCACTTCACCAACTGCTGCCCGAATGGTCTCAACCGATAGGTTTGTGTTTGCGATAAAGTCACTCATTGCGCCATCTCCTTCTCAATGGCTTCGGGTTGTTCACCGTAAATCTGCCTGCCAAGTGCGGTCAGTACATCCAAGCCTTTGACTTCATAGGGCAGCAGAGGGATTTCAATCATCGGCACAGCAAAGCGTTCGCTGATCTCGCGGAGATATTTCGCCTGCATCGCACGTCGGACACGGCTGAAAGGGGTGGTACACTGTTCGGGCGGCAGCACATAGTTGGCAAATACCAGTCCGGTATGTATATCGAGGGTCTTGAGTTCTTCGCTGGCGCGGTATGCCTCGATAATGGGTGTTGCTTCCGGGTACATGACAAAGGCGAAGGTGCTTCGCTTTGGATCGCGCAGCATGGCGATGACATCGCCAAAACGCTCTTTAGCAACATCGTCTGCCGCCGTACTGTCCACCGAGGCGAACACTTTCACGTCAATCTGCGCGCTCCAATCCATAGGCAGTTCCAACAGGCGCAGGGTATGTCCCGTCGGCGCAGTATCGAAAACCACCACCTGCCAATCATCCTGGCTGGCGTAATCAATGAACCGATCAAAGGCAGCCATTTCTTCCGTGCAGGGTGAGTTCAGTTCTTCTTCCATCACCCTGACTGATTCAGGTGTGCGTCCCCGTAGACGAGCATCATCGAGAATCCGTGTTTTGTAGACATCAGCAGCGGCTTTAGGATCGATTTTGGTTGCCCACAAATTCGCAACACCCTTCACCGGTGTTACGGTGTCACCCACCGGCACACCCAGCACATCGCCCAGATGCGCCGCCGGGTCAGTCGTGAGCAAGAGTGTTTTGTAGCCCTGCTTTGCCAGCCAGACCGCTGTGAAGCAAGAAGCAATGGTCTTCCCGACACCACCTTTGCCTGCAAAAAACACCGTTCGCCTGTGATCCTCGGGGAGCAGGCGAGCAAGCACATCTGAGGGATCAGTCACACTTCGGTAAACGGTGGCTGAAAATTCAGCCGTGTTATCCAGTTGTGGCAGTGCCGTTTGACCGTCAAAAAGCAGCGTTCCTACCGCGCGTAAACGATCATTCCCTTTGATTTCACCATCCAGAAGCGGCATAAACCGGGTCGGCAAAGGCAGATCATGTTCGATCTGGGCGAGATAACGTGACTGCATTTCAATACGTGGGGCGTAGAGGGCATTCGCCGCCTCTGAAGCGGGCAGGATGCCATTAACAATCAACTCGTGCGTTTGAATATCCAGCTTTTGCAGCTCATGGATCGAGCGCTGCGTCTCCTTAATGGAGGTCGATTCCGGTTGTAAAACAAAGATGAAACGGGTATGGGTGGTATCGCGCATAACGGCAACGGCACGCTCATACTTCAACTTTGCATCCTGAATGGCGGCTGCTGGACCAATGCAGGTCTGCCCACTGCCCTGTTCGGCTTCTTTAATGGAACGGCTCCATTCTACCGGAAGCTCAATCAACCGCAGGGTGTGACCTGTCGGTGCGGTGTCGAAAATCACGACATCGAAGTGTTCCTCACCTTCAGCCGGAGCATCCAGAAAGTTGGTGAACCGATCAAATGCGGCAACTTCGGCAGTACAGGGTCCACTCATCTGTTCCTCGATGACCTGCACCATTTGAGGTGGGAAAGCCGCCCGAATCGGTGCCAGTGCGCGATCCTTATATTCCTCAGTCGCACGGTCAGGGTCAATTTCCATCGCCCACAGACCAGGAACACCCTCGATAGGGGTGATGTGGTGACCAATGACCTGTTCAAATACGTCGGACAGGTTGGAGGCTGGGTCGGTGGTGACGATCAGCGTCCGTTTGCCTTCATCAGCATAGCGTACTGCCGTTGTGCAAGCCATCGAAGTCTTGCCAACGCCACCCTTGCCAGAGAAAAAGACAAACTCAGTCATGATGCACTTCCTTCGTTAAGAGCGTTTTGAATCTCAGCCAGTGTGGGATACGTGCCAACCTTAATCACGCGCCCCTGCACCACCGTAATCGGCAGTGCTTCCATCTGGCGTTCTCGCACCAGGCGCATGACTTCACTGTTTTGGATGAAAACATTGGGATGGCTGGTCATCTGGTAACGCTCGACACTCACATGCGCTGCCTTGAGCGCAAGGAGCATTTCACTGACATCGAGCAGGGTCTGGTCCAGAGTTGGACCACACAACCCCGTTGGGCAGCACATCGGTGGGTCAAAAATCTCAACTTGCACATTAGCGGTGGTTTTCGCCGAGAGATCAAAGAAGGTGATGGGTTCACTCATGGCGTGACTCCTTCAAGTACATATATAGAAACACTTCGATGTAAAACAGCAAAAAAGGGCGTGACTAACGCCCGGTATTGTTGACCAGCATGAGCAAGCCTTGTAAAGCCGTGAACATGGATGAGTTGAGCCGATGAAAAACCCATACCCCCCGTGACTCGGACTGAATAAGACCAGCATCCCGTAACACTTTCAGATGGTGTGAAATCGTCGGCTGCGTGAGTTCAAAATGCCGCTCGATGTCGCAGCCACAGACCTGCCCACCTCCCTGACTAATCAGGTCAATCATTTGCAGGCGAACCGGATGACTGAGCGCTTTGAATGCTGCTGCGAACTGATCGGTTTCGGTCTCACCCAGTCGCAAAGACAGGTCAGGGTTGCAGACGTAAACATCATTTTCGGTTGTGACTACCGGTTTCACAGTGAGCGCATCCATCTCATTTCCTATCTACCTGTAGCGGTTATATCTGAACATCCCACCCTCATACATAGATGGTACTTTATATAGAAGGTTTTCTATATGTGCTTTTCATCACAATTGCCGATGACATCCATTACTAAGTAGACCAAACCAGCGGGTGTTAGACTGAACCCAGAGACATACATGGATGTGTGTCCTGTAATCAGCCAGGTATACATTCTCAATAAAGGTGATGCGGAATAAGCTCATCACCGAAAGGAATCACAGTGACTTCACAAACCAAAAGTAACATGAAGACGTCGGGAGGCGGTGTCTTCGGGCGCTTATCCATGCTGGATCGGTTTTTACCTCTGTGGATTTTTGCGGCAATGGCAATCGGGATCGGGCTGGGTAAATTGTTTCCGGCGCTCGGACCCGCGCTCGACTCCATCAAACTGGACACGGTATCCCTGCCGATTGCGATTGGGCTACTGTGGATGATGTATCCGGTGCTGGCAAAAGTGAAATACGGGAAAATGCCCGAAGTGGCTGCGAACTGGAAGATGTCAGGTACTTCGTTGTTTCTCAACTGGATTGTCGGTCCAGCGCTGATGTTTGCGCTCGCCTGGCTGCTGTTGCCCGATTACCCCGAATATCGAACGGGCTTGATTCTGGTGGGTTTGGCACGCTGCATTGCGATGGTACTGATCTGGAATATGCTTGCCTGCGGTGATAACGAGTACGCCGCTGTTCTGGTTGCGATCAACTCCGTTTTTCAAATCGTTATGTACACCGTGCTGGGCTATTTCTATCTGACGGTTGTTCCAGGCTGGCTTGGCGGTTCAGCCGTTGCTCTGGATGTCTCGATGGGCGAGATTGCGAAAAGTGTGCTGATTTTCCTAGGCATTCCACTGGCAGCAGGTTTCCTGACCCGCCTGATCCTGACCCGAACTAAGGGCGAGGAGTGGTACGAAACGAAATTTGTGCCGCGCTTATCGCCAACAGCCATTATTGGGCTGCTGTTTACCATCGTGATGATGTTCTCGCTCAAGGGTGAAGTCATTCTCAACCAACCGCTGGATGTCCTGCGGATTGCACTGCCCTTACTGATTTATTTCCTCATCATGTTCAGCGTTTCCTTTGGCATCTCCTACCTGCTGAAGTTCCCCTACGCGGATACGGCGACCATTTCCTTCACCGCCGCCGGGAACAATTTCGAGCTGGCAATTGCGGTGGCAATTGGTGTATTTGGATTGGCTTCTGGTGAGGCGCTGGCAACCGTCGTCGGACCGCTGATCGAAGTCCCTGCCCTGATTAGTCTGGTTTACTTATCGCTCTGGTTGGGTCGCCGACTCTATCCAGGTGATCCGCTCTGGCAAGCTGGATCTCAATCTAAACCTCGGGCTATACCCCAAAATGTTGGTGCTGATTAGAAAGGTCAATGAAATGAACTGCTATCTGTGTGAGAAAACGCCTGGTCCGGGTGGAACTCATTTCCATGTGAAAGCCGCCGTTGGTATATGTCATGACTGTGGTGTGGCAGTTTGTCTGGAACACAGCCAAAAAGCCTCTGAACCCGGCTCACCACTATTGTGTCCGACCTGCGCTGAACTGCGACGTGAAGCCGAAATCGGGCAACCGCATTCACAGCCCGTTCTACAAACAACCTGAAGTTGCACTGAAGGATATACTCATCTCCAGAGTGAGGATTGATGGAAAGGGGACAAAACAGGCTTTCTTGTTCCCTTTTGAGTTGAGTATCGCAAAACAACACGTTATCTATTCTTTGCACGGGACGATGGAGAGGAACTTTACTGATAAATATTGAATGCTGTTAATTACTGACTTGAAACGCTAAACCCAGTCCAATCAATGTCGGTGGCGAAGAGAGCTGGCAACTCATTTCACCCATGACAGTGGGCGAGTAGGGCATTTCATGCTCGAGCCACCAACTTATGACGGCAAGCAGCGCACCCGCTGTATGGTGGGCAATCACATCGTAAGGAATACCCCCAACCTGATGAGGTGCCAAGTTTGTCAACTGACCTTGAACAAGCGACGCGATATAATTTCGCGTCTGAATAATAGCTGAATTCACTCCACCACTGACGCTGAGCAAAACGCGATAAATTTGGGCATGAGCGGCAACATGATGAAAGATTTGAATCATTGCCTGCTTACTGTCAACACAACAACGCTTGTCATTTGCCAGTTCAAGCACTAGAGCTTCGTAAGTCTCTCTCAAAGTAATCTCCAGAATATGCTCCTTATTTTTATAGTGCAGGTAAAACGTAGCGTGATTAACGTTCGCGTGTTCAGCAATTTCCTTGATGGTAATCCCCTCGTAGCCCTTCTCCAGGATCAGGTCAATCAAGGCTTCTTGAAGCATTCTTTTTGTACGTTCTACTCTTCTGTCTGACATTTTTTAGACACCTGTCCATTATGCAATAAGCAATTGAAATCGCTGGTTGACTTCGCGGTGCATTGACCCTACTTTTAGTATTGTATACGACATCAAGTCGAAAAACCAATTAACTGGAGTGTATCTATGACCGCAAAAAATCATTCGATTGCCTTTGAAGAATCTACACCTGCGAAATTCACATCTCCACCAACTCGTGTAAGGTTTGATCTATGGGTGGCATTGTTATCTTCCTGGTTTGTCTTTGGCGTTTATCTGGACGGGTGGGCGCACAGCCATTTGCCGGAAAGCCTTGAAAGCTTTTTAACGCCCTGGCATGGAGTGCTTTACACCGGTATGTTATCTGTAGGATTTCTGCTGGTTGCTACGCAAATGCGGAATGTTTCGAAAGGCTATGCCTGGCGTTCCGCCCTGCCGGTGGGCTATGCCTTATCATTATTTGGATTTTTGGCGTTTGCTGGTTCAGGCATCTTCGACTTTGCCTGGCACGAAGTTTTTGGATCAGAAGCTGACATTGAAGCACTCCTCAGTCCTGCCCACTTACTGCTGGCAATATCCGGGTTTATCGTCGTGACTGGACCCTTGCGCTCTGCCTGGAAGGAACGCCAAAGACAGGGTTGGGGACAAATGTTTCCGGTTGTGCTTTCAGCAACGCTTGCTGTATCAGTGCTAACCTTCTTTACTGAGTATGTCCACTTTTATAACACGCCCAGTGTTTTGATTATCAACCCGGGGGTCGCTCAAACACTAATCGAGTTGGAAGATCCTCGCTTTCTGCCCAATGTCTATGGTGTTTTGAGTGTAGCGATACCTTCGCTCTTATTGATTGGAACGCTGATCTTCTTACTCTCGCGTTGGGACTTGCCTTTAGGGACGATGACATTTGTTATTGGCGTGAATTCGGCGCTCATGTTTTTTATGTCCTGGGGAGAGGTCAATCGCTTTCCGGGACTATTGGTAACAATGTTCATTACCGGCATTTTTGCTGATCTGCTCTGGCATCAGCTTAAACGCTTCAAAAATAATCCCAACAGCCTCCATCTCTTTGCTTTCAGTGTGCCATTCATGATGGGCTTGCTCTACATGCTTGTTCTCAATCAAAGTGCTTTAGCTCAAGTGGGCGAAGGATTGTGGTGGAAGATTCACATGTGGTTAGGAGTGCCGTTTGTTGCCGGGATCGGAGGAGTGTTGTTAAGCATTTTGCGGATACCAGCGAATCCCGCTGATTAAACCCTCTAATATCCTGATGGGTTAGGGTGAATAGAGTACCCAGCTTGAGCAAGTTTTGAGTGCAGGGTAGTTAACCAAGAATTAGCAACATACAAGGAGTATATGATGAACGTTACACATGAGAACATCGCAGAGGAATATGGAAATGCTGTTACGGGCGACAAGAAGGGGATAGTCGCTCAAACGGGAAATGCAAAATTCGCAGGTTACTCGGTCGCAGAATTGCAGCTCATCCCCGAAGGCGTTGCGGAAACATCCTTCGGTTGCGGCAATCCGGTAGCTTTTTCGGAAGTACAACCGGGGCAAACCGTTTTAGACCTGGGTTGTGGTGGAGGGCTTGACCTGATCCTTGCCGCTGGCAAAGTTGGCGCAACCGGCAAAGTCATAGGCGTAGACATGACCGATGAAATGCTCGCTCTCGCCCGCAAGAACATCGCTAGATCTGGCTTCACCAATATTGAGGTGAAAAAAGGGAAGATCGAAGCCTTACCCATCGACTCCCAATCCGTCGATTGGGTCATCTCCAACTGTGTGATTAACCTGTCGCCTGAAAAGCAAACCGTGTTTAGCGAGATTGCGCGGATACTCAAGCCGGGTGGTCAGATGCTCGTATCCGACATTGTGGCGGAAAATCTGCCGTTTTGGGTACGGCGAAGTGGATTACTAACCGTAGCCTGTGCTGGCGGGGCAATTTCTGAAGCAGAATATTTATCTGGCTTGGCGAAGGCTGGGTTTGAAACATACCGTGTTATCGCTCGTGAATATTATGATGCCGCCCAAATGGCATCAGTAGCCACATCTGCTCTACCGAACTTCCTTGCGAATCGTGCGTTTACCAGACAGCTCCTCACCCGCATCGCCATGCCTATTACCAAAAACCTGTGGAGCGCACGCATCCATGCCATCAAAGCATAATCTCACTCACTTTCATTGTAACGATAGTTGATCCCTCCAGTTGTGGATAAAAAGTGGCATATCCATCTCTGAAAGGGCTAAGGCTCGGAGACAAAGCCAAAACAATACTGCTTTTACCTACACCCGACGCTTTCAGTTGAGGTTAACTGCATTAACTCATCCCCTCTTTAATCAACAGCGTGTGTTCAGTTGTATACACGCTGTTTGCTTTCGCTACCCTTAACATACTCGTCACTTGCTATAAGGCTCAGGCTGATTTATACTTCAATCTAAATTGCATCAAATTGAATTGAATTAAATGGAGCAGTTATGGCGAAGCAGCGTGTATTGTTCCTCTGTACCGGAAATTCTGCCCGTTCCCAGATGGCAGAAGCTTTTCTGCGACACTATGCCGACGAGCAGTTTGAAGTTCACAGTGCTGGACTGGAACCGAAAGGCATCAATCCCTACACCATCCGCGTGATGGATGAAGTAGGCATTGATATTCGCAATCAGACCTCTGACAGTGTACGAAAGTACATGGGGTTTATGCACTTTACCTATGCGATAACGGTGTGTTCTCATGCGGATAAAAACTGCCCTCATGCCCTTTGGTCACGCGGCATGAAACTCCACTGGCCGTTTGACGATCCGGCTGCGGTTGAAGGCACCGATGAAGAAAAACTGGCAAAATTCCGCGAAGTTCGTGATCAGATTGCGGCAAAAATTCAGAGCTGGATCACCGAACGGGAGACAGTCTAATGGAGGCAACTCAACCACCAGAGTTCATCAAACTGCTGGCGAATGATTTGCGCTGGGGTCTGCTCAAAGCGCTCACTATCAGCGATTTTCAGGTCAACGAACTGGTCGCACAGCTTCAGCAGCCGATGAATCTGGTGTCCTACCATCTGAAAAAGATGCGCGAGGATGCGCTGGTGACAACCCGCCGCAGCGAAGCAGATGGACGGGATGTGTACTACAGCCTTGACCTACACCGTCTGCGCCAGATGTATCTGGAAGCAGGTATGGCATTGCATCCCGCGATAGGATTAAATTTGCCGACAACAGATGTTTCCCGGTTACAACACCAGCACATCCTATTTGTCTGCACGCACAACAGCGCCCGTTCGCAGATGGCGGAAGGTTTGCTGCGGCATCTGAGTCAGGGGGCGCTGGATGTTCTCAGTGCGGGCAGTCATCCCACAGCAGTTCACCCGGATGCCATCCGCACGATGGCAGATTTCGGGATAGACATAAGCCACCAGCAATCGCGCTCTTTGAGCGATGTTGAAGGGCAACCGTTTGATTATGTCATTACTGTGTGCGATAAAGCCCGCGAAGTCTGCCCGACTTTTCCCGGTGGCGGCACGGCAATACACTGGGGTTTTCCTGATCCCGTTGTTATTCAGGATAGTGGTGAGCGTATGGCTGTATTTGAGGGAACGGCTTATCACCTAAAATCTCGCATCGAGTATTTTCTCTCCACCCTTCCATCAATTTAAGGAGATCCTACTATGAACAATCAACCAGGATACTGTCCAGTCACCAGGACAAAGGGCAAGAAAGTTGGCGGGGCAACTGTAAAGTCAATGCTCTCCGTCAGTCTGCGGGCAGTGCAGGATATACAGTATTACTTTTGCCGAGAATCGAACTGCGATGTGGTTTACTTCAGTGAAGATGGAGAGCAGCTTTTCTACAAACAAGACATTCGTGAACGGGTCTACCAGAAAGAACCGCAAAGTCCAGATGTTTCAATATGCTACTGTTTCGGTCATACACCGGGGAGTATTCGAGAAGAATTGGAAGTGGCTGGCAAGGTAACTG
This sequence comes from Aggregatilineales bacterium, assembly GCA_044226645.1. GTDB lineage: Bacteria > Chloroflexota > Anaerolineae > Aggregatilineales > Phototrophicaceae > CFX2. Next base: position 18,860 of record JBGAGR010000001.1, on the reverse strand, counting down.
CGCTTGATGACATTAACGCAGGCATTCAATCTGGTCAATGTGCGTGCGATTGGCGCAATCCGCAGGGTGACTGCTGTCTCGGTAATGTTCACCGCTTGATTAAGCAGCTATCCACCAATCACGACTAACGCTGCTCAACAATAATAGGAAGAAAGCATTTGTTCAATCAAATTACCATCTTTGGCGATATTCACGCCAATCTACCCGCCCTTGAAGCAGTTTTTCGAGACATTGAAGCTCGCCAAATGGACAATCTGTACTGCCTCGGCGATCTGGTCGGTTATGGGACGTTTCCGAACGAAGTGGTTGAGTTCATCCGCGAACGCAGCATTCCTACCTTGATGGGCAATTACGATCAGGGTGTGGGCAATGACAGTGACGACTGCGGTTGTGCCTATAAAACCGATACTGACCGTAAACGCGGTGAACTGTCGATTGCCTGGACCAACGCCCACACGACTGCGGAAAATAAAGCATTTTTGCGGACTCTCCCGGCACACATTCCCATTCAAATGGGTGATTTGCAGGTGCTGCTCGTGCATGGCAGCCCGCGCAAGGTCAACGAGTATTTGTTTGAAGATCGCGGGGATGACTATTTTGAACGCATCATGGATGTGGCTAAAGCCGACGTTCTCATCTGCGGTCATACGCATTTGCCTTATCATAAGATGCTGCCGAGTGGACGACAGATTGTGAATGCGGGCAGTGTTGGCAAACCCAAGGATCATGACTCGCGTGCATGTTATGTGGTGTTGACAGCTACCGGGCGTAACTTGAAAGTGGAATTTATCCGCGTGCCGTATGACATTGAACGCATCGCAGCAGCGATTGAAGCGACTCCCGAACAAAGTGGAATGCCCCATCCTTTTGCCCGGATGCTGCGGGAGGGTGCGGGTTGAATCGAGAACTCATTCGTCGTTCGGTTGCTGAACTTGTTGGAACATTTGCCTTAGTCACCGCTGGCTGTGGTGCGATTATGGTCAATGCTCAGACCGGAGCGTTGACACACATCGGTATTGCCCTGACCTTCGGCTTCATCATCACGGTGATGATTGCAGCCACCGGGCATATCTCCGGTGCACATTTCAATCCGGCAGTCACAATTGCGTTTGCCGTCACCCGTCATTTTCCCTGGCGTGAGGTGATGCACTACGTGGTCGCGCAAGTGCTTGGGGCTTTACTTGGAGCGATTACACTGCGCTTCTTATTTGGTGATATAGCCCTGATAGGTGCAACAATCCCTGCTGGTTCAGCACTCCAATCTTTCGCGTTGGAAGTTCTGCTGACGGCAGTTCTGATGTTTGTGATTATTTCCGTTGCAACGGATACGCGAGCCATTGGCACACCTGCTGCACTCGCCATTGGCTTGACTGTAGCGCTCGACGCAATGTGGGGTGGCCCTATCAGCGGCGCGTCCATGAACCCGGCACGCTCATTCGGTCCCAGCCTGATTGCAGGCTTGTGGGAAAACCAGTGGATTTACTGGGTGGCTCCCGTATTGGGTGCGATGATCGGCGCGACGCTGTATCAATGGCTACGTGAGCCGCAAAAAGAGTTACAGGAAAAACTTTAACCACCGCGAACCAGGCAGTATCACGCTTCTCCACCCCATTCAATGGACTACCAAACTGTGCTGGGTATCAAAATATGCTTAAGGAGAGTCATACTCCTAAGAGCGTAACAATCGGGATGTTGGATGGAGATTCTGTCCCGCAGCAAGCTTTTATCTCTATTTCTCCTGTATCAGCGTTTTCTTCAGCGCTCGCGCAGTCATCGATGGTTGAACAATGACATTGCAACGTCTGCTCCAGCAGCGATTTCATCGCCTGTACCCGGTTCATAAGTTCATCCAGGTCAGCAATTTTCTTAACCGCCAGTGCTTGCCAGCGTTCTGATGGGGGTGTATCCACAGGGAACTCGTGCAGCAGGGTCTGGATTTCCGCAATCGATAGACCTGCATTTTGCCCCATGTGGATCACATTTAACTTTTGCAGGATAGAAGTGTCATAGCGCCGCTTCGTATTGACGCGCCTTGAAGGTGGCAGCAGCCCGATCCGTTCGTAGTAGCGTATGGTCGAGGTTGCCACTCCTGCCCGACGTGCAATCTCGCCAATTCCAAACATCTGCATCATTTGACCCCTTGACATGAAGTTAACTTCACATTCTACCATTCAACTTAACATCATAAACGTTATTTGTCGAGGACAAGACTCTTCGATAAAGGACGCAACAACATCGGTAAGCATTACTTTCAGGAGATAAGCGTAATGAGCAGTGTAGAGAAAAATCCCCAGACTTTTCAGGAAATTCCGCAAGAATCGGCATGTGAGAAGACTGGATGTTGCAGCACGACTGAGGATGGCAACGCAGTATGCATGGTTTCACAAAATGCGGCACCCGCAAACACCGAAGCAGCATCTTGTGGGTGTAATTCAGAGGCTTCGTCGTGCGGCTGCAATTCTTCAACAACGCTTCGGACAGATTCCATACAGCTTGTAAGCCTGTCGCCATCAAAACCGAAGCGCACGCTGAGTGATCATCTGGCAGAATGCAGCACAATGTGGCAGAAAATTCGTGGCGGGGTGATGTTCGTCGTCGCCTGTATTGCCAGCCCGTGCTGCACACCGCTGATTGTCCCTGTGGTTTTGGCGCTTTTGGCTGGAACGCCTGCTGCGGTCTGGTTAGGTCAAAATCTGGGTTGGGTGTACGGTGGATTGACGCTTTTATCTGTTGTTAGTTTTGTGCTGGCGTTCCGTTGGATGGGGAAGAACAGCAATCGCCGTACTGTTTCACCAGCAGCACAATTGTCAAGCAATGAAATCGGTTCCCGATCCGTATAACGCCTATCAACGGATGAGAATGTCACCGACGCTAGTTTCGGCAAAGGGTATCGTGAGGAAATATCTTCCCCTTCTACTGTGCTTTCTGCCCGGTAGTACAGCAACATTATTCGTTGTACCGGCACTCGCTAACGGTGGAGAGATCTTCGGTCTCTCCGCTGACTGGCTGTTGAATTGCAGTTTGCTGGCAGTGCCATTTTTGACCTTGATTGCTCTGCTTCTGGCGAGATGTTTGGGTTCGAGCGAGTAACCAGAATGACACTCCTAATCCAGAGTGTATGAAAATTGACGGAGTAAACCTTGACACCTTTGAGAAACAAAACTCATCCCATTTCTGGCTCAACTTTGATTCTGCTCATCGGTCTGATGACGCTCTCCACGCTGCTGTTCGTGATTGGGGTCTCGCTTGAACGCTCTGGTGAAGCGAGTGAAAGCTCGGAGGTTCACGTCGAATCTGAACTTGAAGAGCAGGAGGAAACCGCTGAAACATATGAAGAAAACAGCGAGATTGTAGAAAGCGGAGAGCGAGAGGAATTCCACTCTGAAACCATACTGGGGATCGATTTGGAAAGCCCGGTGCTTGTCAGAGCAGCAGTCGTGGTCTGGTTGGCGCTCACGTTGGGACTCTGGCTGATCGGTTCTCGTCTGCTTATGCCCATCATCATTGTCGCTCTGGGGACAGCGTTCGTGGATGCCCTGGAGGTGATCAACCAGCTCAACCGCTCGAATATCGGCATTGCGCTTTTAGCCGGGTTCATCACTGTGCTGCGTATTACTGTTGCTGTGCTGGCTTATCGAGCCTGGTCTGCTTCCAGAACTTCGCAGAAGGCACAGACAAACTAGAAAAACATCCTTAGCCGTTGACAGCTCTACATAAAAAGGAGGCGGAATGCGTTTGCGCTGGTTATTGATCTTGCTGTTGGCTTATCTATCACTGACAGCCTGTAGCCCTGTTCCTGATAATTCTATTGCCGCTGATGCAGATATAGTGGTGAACCCGGCATGGTTTAACATCCCCATGCTGGATGTGAGGAACAACAGCCAGATTTCGTTGACGAATTACAGTGGTAAAACCGTTGTCGTAGAAGCGATGGCAGTCTGGTGTGGCGAGTGTTTCTGGCAGCAGACACAGGCTGCCGAAGCACTGGTTCAACTGAACCGTGATGATGTGGTATATATCTCACTCGACATTGATCCCAGCGGAGAACCTTCGCTGCTCGCAGATTATGCTGTGAGCAATCAATTCAACTGGACATTTGTACGCAGTAACCCGAAGATTATGGAGCCTTTAATTGCTCAGTTTGGACGAACAATCACCGTGCCATCCAATATGCCTATCTTCTTCATTAGTCCCACCGGGCGGGTCTCGGAACTCTACACCGGTGGACATACTGCCAGCCAATTGATTGAGCTAATTGAGCAGTGGTCAGAGGCATAGAATGACCGCATTACTGACGCTGCTCGGTCCGTTCGGCATGGGGCTGCTCAATATGAGCAATCCCTGTGTCCTGCCCCTTTACCCTGGTTTCCTCGCTTACTTGGCTGGAAATTCCCATGCGATGGAAAACAAGCGCGTGATTCGCTGGCTTGGATTGATCGTACTGGCAGGGGTCTTGACCTCCATGCTGACTGTAGGATTCATCATCGCGCTTTTACAGGTAGCAATCGGTGGTGTGTTAGCCGTGATTCTGCCGATAACCTATATCGTTCTCATCGGTCTGGGTATCCTGATGATGGTGAACGTGAATCCCTTCGCCCGACTGCCAATCCTCCAGTCAGTTCATCACGAAAATCCGCTCATCAGCAGCTTCCTGTATGGCTTGCTGTACGGACCGATGACATTACCCTGTTCTGGTCCGCTGATTGTTGGCGTATTTGTGTATGGGGCTGCGGATGTTCGCTCTATATTGGACAGCATCCTGTACGTGCTGGCATTTGGGCTGGGATTTGGCTTACCGCTGCTCATACTGCCACTGCTGGCAAGCGCGAAGCAAAAATCCATCCTGCAACTCATGTCTCGGCATCACACTACATTGACGCGCACAGCAGGCGTGCTGCTGATCGCCATTGGAATCGTCAACTTTATGAACCAGTGGGAACTTATTCGACATTACTGGAACTTCTAAAAACTTGAGGCAAGATGATAAGCGTCGGAAATCATATGACCCGGATCGAAGTCTTTTTCAGCTATGCCTGCCGTGATACTTACAAAGTATTCAAGTGGCTTCAACACCTCGAAGAACAGGGCGAAGCGCTTGAGCTTAGGTGGAGTCCGTTTGCTGTTGAGATCGAGAGCGAACAAGAATGGCAGCAACCCTGGGAAACAGCCCGTTCCGAACTGCGGGGTTTTATGGCGGCTGAAGCTGCTCGGCAGCAGGGAGTAGAAGCCCTTCGACGGTTTCATCAGCAACTGGAACAGGCAGTTCATGAAACCTATCTGGAACTTGGCGATGAAAACACCTTAATCAACGCTGCGGTTCAAGCTAGACTTGATATGGAGCAGTTTCATGCGGTTTTACGGTCTGACGCTCTGGCACAGGCTGCTCAACAAAGTCATCATCGCGGCGCAAAAGAGTTCAACGTGTTCGGCACACCGACCCTGGTATTTTGCGGCAGCCACTCCGTTTATCTGGAACTTGGTCAACTTATAGGCGACAATAATACACTGTCGCTCTTTCAGATGGTGAAGGCTTTTGCGCTGGAACAACCGCAGGTGGTGCAGCTCAAACGAACAACACCATCCTGAATTTCTGCTTCAAGGAGCATTTGCTTGGCTGACGTTGTGAAGTCGTTAGGGTTGTTTTTCATTACTGCACTGGCGGAACTACTGGGGTCATATCTGATGTATCTCTGGCTGCGCCAGGGAAAACCCTTCTGGTTCGGATTATTGGCTGTCGTAAGTCTGGTCACATTTGGCTGGCTGCTCACCCTACACTCCGGCGCTGCTGCCCGCACCTACGCCGCATATGGGGGCATTTATGTATTTTCTTCACTGTTATGGCTGTGGATAATTGAAAAACAGCAGCTTACTGCCTCGGATATCATCGGCGGTCTCGTCATTTTGATCGGAGCAGGCATCATTATTATTGGTAAAGGGTAGCCGGCAATGCAGATCGTCTGACCTAACCTGGACTGGTCACCAGATTAGCGTTTTGCCTCAGACAGCATCGTAATCAGTTTGATTGATTTTTGCGGCTGTGCAGCACTTTTGGATGAGGGATTCAGGCAGGATAGAGTTACATTCATGCCTTCACCACTTTCCTTAAAGCTGATCATAACACAATCATCAACCCCTGTGCATTCGCGCTGAAGCGCCTCTTGCAACCAGGCTTTGGTCGCCTGTGACCGCTTAATCAGGGCATCCAGTTCCGCGATTTTCTCGGCTGCCAGTTCCTGCCAATGAGTTGTAGTGGGCGCATCGGTATCCATATCACTGAACAGAATTTGCAGTTCCCGAATGCCGAAGCCTGCATCTCGCACGAGTTGAATGAGACCTAGACGTTTCAATACACTCACATTATAACGACGATGTTTATTGACCCGTTTGGGCGTTGGCAGCAATCCCATACTTTCATAGTAGCGAATGGCGGAAGTCTGCACACCTGCCAACCGCGCAATCTCCCCAATCGTGCGTTCTTCCATCATCTGATTTTGACCCCTTGACTTAAAGCGCACTTTAAATTGTACAGTAAAAATCAAGCGAAGAACAGCCATGTTTTGGCAGGAGACAGACCATATGTCAGATTAACAGAACCATCCATCCGAAGCGGTCATTGCCTGCAATCCCAGAGCAATTGATACCGACCAACGCGATGACCATGAGGCAGTGGCGAAGGATATTTTCTCGTCCGATTCCGTCCTCGAAGTCAAGGAATTACCCAATGGCTACGGGTTCCGCCTGCCACTGGAAACCACCATGCTGCACAAGGTTACAACCTTTGTCGCCAATGAGCGGTTGTGCTGCCCGTTCTTTACCTTTAGTCTCGTCATCGGCGAACAGTTCTGGTTTGAACTTACCGGCAACCAGGAAGTGAAAGACTACATCAAGGCAGAAATTGTCACGGCATTGGAAACCAACAAATTCCCGACTTTCGACGAGTTGGAGGCTGCCTATGATGTGGCGACTGCATCAACGGCGCAATAACGACTGCTTGCCCATCTATACCCCTAACCTGAATATCGTTAACTAAGCCAAACAAGAAAGGAAATCTCATGTTATCCGATACAACAACCGCCAATGATCTTCCCATTGCTTGCGATCCAAACGCCCTGACCGCTGAACAGAGTGAACGCTGGATGATCGTAGGCAAGCAAATGTATCAAGCCATTCAGGAAGTGCGAGAACTTCCCAATGGCTATGGTTTCCGCCTCCCGAGCGATGCCGCCACATTGATGATCATTGCCGAAGACCTTAGTATGGAGCGCCTCTGCTGCCCGTTTTTGCTCTTTACGCTTGAAATTACGCCAGCCGGAGGCCCCCTGTGGTTAAGTTTTACAGGTCCTGAAGGGACAAAAGAGTTCCTGCGGTTTTCGTTTGAAGAAGCCAGCCTGCTGAACGAAGCCGTTGCCCGCGCTGCTGGTTTCAATGTATCTGCTGGTAAAAACATCGATTCGGTAGAAACCGCCGTCGAGATGACCTACAGAATCAACGAGCGTGCCGCTAAAGCCGCTGCCTCTGGTAACGAGTAGGAGATTCGCAATGAGTAGCAAAACCCTGGATGTAAATCAGGCAGAATGGGTAAGCGAGGTACTTGGCAGCACGACCCCGGTACTGGTGGATTTCTGGGCGGAGTGGTGTGGTCCGTGCAAGATGGTCTCCCCAATTGTCAACCAGATTGCGGAAGAATATGATGGCAAGCTGCGCGTTGTGAAGGTGAATGCCGACGCTAACCCGGATCTTTTGACGCAGTACGGCGTGATGGGCATTCCCACATTACTACTGATGAAGCACGGCGAAGCAGTTGAACGTATTGCTGGATACCAGTCCAAAGACAAGATTCTCAGCAAACTCGCCAGTCATATCTAAAGTGCTAGACCTGCACTGATGTACGAATGCCCCTTCCAGGTGAAGGGGCGTTTTGATTATTAAAAAAGAAATGAAGAAAACCCTCTAAGCAACGCAAATCAAGGGCTATCATATATCTCGGAAACTGGCTGTTCCATCGTTACTATCAGCCTGTCTGATTCACGACGAATATTCCGAAACAACCGTCTTAGATTGAGTCCGTGCAGAGTATGGGGTATCGTTTGATTGAGCCGGGTGCATAGTTCGTTGATAATTTGCCGTCATACATGGTGTAAGGAAGTGAATCTGTGAAACGGTTAGTGGTTGCAGTTCCTTTGATAATTGGTTTGTTCAGCGGGTTGATCGCACTCGCACAGGATGATGGTGAAACTATAACGGTCAGCGGGCAGGAAGTAGAGATCATGCCGCTTTCTGTTGTAACCGAGTCGGAAGTACAGATATTGGATGTCACCGACACGACGGCGCGCGTGAATTTTGTCGGCACGATTCCCCTCGCCTGTTACCTGGTCTACGGTACAGATGAAAGTTTCGGGTTTGTGACGAATGATCCTGACATGGCACAAGCCGCGATGCTTGACCATAATCCAGTTTTGCTCGATCTTGAACCAGATACTGAATATATATTTCGGATGCAGGGCATCGGCGAAGACGGTGTGATTTATGTGAGCGAGCTTTACACTTTCCGCACATTGACCTCCGGTGATGAAATCAGTGAGAACCTGTTATCCCCGGAAAATGGTGCGGCGGTAATTGAGGTCAGCAGCAACTTCGGCAATCAGCCCAATGATGGGCGCTGGGGAATTTTGAATGCCTTCGATGGTAATCCTTCTACGGAATGGTCGAGCAACGGCGATGGCGATGATGCTTATTTCATTGTGGAATTGGGGGGTAAGTATCATATCCACACGATTGAGTATTGGACACGGGCTATGAATGATGGCACTGCCATTACGGAATCATTCACCATTACCATTGATAGCGGTGAAACATTTGGACCTTTCGAGTTGGAAGGTCACAGTGACCTTTCGACATTTGAAGTGGATTTTGCGACCACTACTCTACGTTTTGATGTTGAGAGCAGTACCGGTGGCAACACCGGCATTATTGATATGGCAGCCTACGGCACACCTGTAATTGACAGATGAGTGATATACCGTATATTCCGATGCCAATGGCTGAGGAGTATCAGCTCCTCAGCCCAGTTTGGAGGTTAATGCTCTGGCAAGGTCTGCGGTTCGTGAGTATCAGGTTCGATCTTTTGTCGCAAATTTTTCACATGCTGGTCAATGGTGCATTCATACCCTTCATAGCTTGCCCCTTGCGTGGCTTCAAGGAATTGAGCGCGGGTATACACCTGACCCGGATAGCGCATCATGGTAATCAGCAGATCGAATTCATTAGCGGTAAGCTCAACGGATACACCAGCAATTGTTACACTACGCCGCTGTAAGTCCGCCCGGATGTCGGCAGCTTCGACAATCTCTGTCGTAATTTCTGACTGCTCAGTCCGCCGGAGTACCGCGCGTACTCGTGCGACGACTTCGCGGGGTGAGAACGGCTTGGAAATGTAGTCGTCTGCGCCTAACTCCAGTCCAATGAGGCGATCTGTTTCTTCCGTGCGCGCGGTGAGCATGATGATCGGGATATTCGAATTACGCCGGATCGCGCGGCAAACATCCAGTCCATCCAGCTCGCCGGGTAAGTTCAAATCAAGAATCGCCAATGCGGGTTTCTCGTGACGGAAAGTGGTTAACCCCTGCGTGCCATCCGCTGCCCAAACGACTTCATACCCTGCTTGTTCCAGATAAAGCCGAACCGTCCGCATAATTTTGGCTTCGTCTTCAATAATGAGAATCTTTTTCCCCATTGTCCATATTCCTATAGGTCTTGCCTATCGCGTCTCAGCGACACAGCACCTCTACGTGGAAGTATAAACGCATATTGTGTAGGCTGTATGTAGCAGCTGTGATTTATATGTGTGGGACACGCATGAAGCTGCTGGGCAGCCCTATCCAAATTATATTCCCACATTCTCGCCTGTCAGTTGATAGAGGAATGAGCTATTTTTGTTCGGGTTTGTGAAACTCATCGTTTGGATTAAGGGCGGTCAGATTTTCATAACCGCCCCCAATGTATATGATCTCAATGCTGGTGTTTCCCTTCATGGGATTCACCCTGTTGGTCGTGTCCAACATACTTTTCTGGCTCTTTGTCGAAACTCTTCTTGCAGCCTAGAGAACAGAAATAATATGTTTGCCCTTTGTATTCCGATGTGCCAGCTGCTGCATTGGGATCGATTTCCATACCGCAAACGGGGTCTTTCACTAACATTTTTTGCCTCCATCAATCTATCTGCTATTGAACAGTGTATCCACTATCTACAAACATTGTGCTTCCAGCTACCTACGAAGTGCAATTTGATCACTTTTTATTTCTTGCCTGATATGTTGGTAGGGATACGCATTGGCGAAACAGGCGTGATGTTCGACTTAATCAGCGGTGCTTTCCCGCCTGCCCCCTTAGGAATGGCGGTCACACGCTGCACGGTGATTGGGGGTAAAACCGCCCCTTGTTTGGTTAATGCCTGCCGAAATTGGCTCGCAAGAATATCGTCCTCAAACGATTCTCGAAGTCCGCTGAGAAGCAGTGTCAGCCCGTCATCCCCTTGAATGACCTGCCAGCCATTCGTAGGCACTGTATCCATTACTTGATGAAACACGTTCGGATGGACAGCAATCTCTCCGCCATTCACACTGGGGAAATAAAGGGTATCCTCGGTACGTCCTTGTATGCCATCAATCAAGGCGAACGGCGACCCTGCCTGATAGGGTTCTGATGCGAGCTTCACACGGTCATGCAGCTCGTAGCGGATGAGCGGCTGCGTGCGATTCGACAGCGCAGTGAGCAGCACTTTGTCCCCATAGACGCCCGGAGGTACAGGTCGATTCTGGTCATCTACAATCTCGAAAATGACCAAATCCTCAAACAGATACAGCCCGCGATGGTCATTGCGTTCCGCAGCCAGTCCACCACTTTCCGTCGCAGCGTATTCATTGAACAGAATTTTGCCCCAGGCAGATTCCACCCGACGCCGCGTTTCATCCGTCAGTACCTCTGAACTCGTGAAAATGACGGCGGGTTTAATCTGAAGCCGTCCAGCATGTTGCTCTTCCGCTAAAATGCGCGCCATTGAAGCATAAGCGACCAGGACATTCGGTTGGAAGTCGTTGAGTTTCTGAACAATAGTCGGGAGGGGTTCCGCAGCCGCTAAACGCAGGGTTGAAACCCAGGGACTCTGCACCGTCAAGCCAACACGGAAAGACATGTGCTGGGAAACGGTAGAAGACACGACCGCCATTTTCTGGCGATGCAGCAGATTCACCTTGAGACCACCCCATTCCTGACCGCGCGCGAACGAGGCAATGATCGTCGCCCATTCAGCCTGATTGAACAGGAAAATGCCGGGTTGTCCGCTGCTGCCAGAAGTTGCCGTGATCCAATAACGATCTAGGTAGCGCTGATCGTTTTGTGGCGCGATCATGTGCGCTCGAATGGCTTCGAGGCGAATGGCTCGATCTGTCACCAGATCATCGAAATGCTCCATCATCATCGTTTTCGTGAGTACCGGAAGTTCATTCAAGGGATGATTCATCAACCCCTTGTGAAATCGCTGATAAAATGGCGAGTGATGGTAGACATATTCGCGCAGTTGGCTCAATGCCTGTGCCTGATGTACCTCCATCTGCTGATGAGTCCAATATTCGTGCTTTCGCAGTTGCTGTAGTTTAGACAATACTGTCAAGATCGTTGCAATACTCATCACACGCCTCCTAACTCGAAAACCACAGCATTGTAGGTGTGTCGCTTGTCTCCTGCTTCTGCTACCATTTCGATCAAATGTGACACGCTAACTTTAGTTGGAATGTAAGTGACTTGCGTTGTCGCAGTCACATGACTGACTTCTGCTTTCACAACACCTGGATGATCAATGAGGCGATTATGAACGCGGTTCGCGCAATTGACACAGCCCATTCCGCTGACACTCAGAGTAACTGTTTGGGGGTGTTCAGCAGCTTTTAAGAAAGCCTCTTTGTTGAAAAAGATTACATGACATTTGTCGTCCATGATACTAGCTACCCTTTCAAACGAACTCTGTGTTATTCCAAACGAAGCACTTGTTTAGCCGCGCAATGCCCAATAATTTCTGCCCAGTAGTAATGACAGAATTCCTCGCCTATTTTTCGCACAGCAAGACAAAGTTGGTCTGGTGTGGTCATCGAGGGAACAAAGATAATTACACCAACACCCTGTTTGTAGAAGACATCGACCTTCAAGACACTTTCCAGTTCCATCAGCCTGCTGTAGAGCCACATGGCGCAATCGGGACAGTCCATGTTCCAGATGCTTAAATAAACCACTTCTGCTTGGGTAAGCGTTTCAACATTCACCACTTTTTGTATGGGTTGAGGGTAGCTCACAGGGTTGCTCCCTTTTTAAGGTTTTCTGCTATTCTTTACTACAGTGTATGCTTAACTGACAGGTAAAACATGCGCTATATGCACCGAGCAGAGTAGGCTATTTTGCCTACTGTTTCCTGTCATAAAGGGAATGTTAACAGCACACAATTCGTAGTGGCGTTTCTAATTAGCACTAATTCTGATCAATTCAGCTTTAAGTTGAGTTAATGTTATTAAAGAACGGCAGTGTAGATTTTTACTGAGTGCAAATACGTTACTCACGGGCGTGAATCACGAATCGATAATGACCATAGATAATCCACCAATGCCCATGTTTCTTCTGAGGTAAACAACGTACCAAAGTTGGGCATATCTGTTCCCATGCCCCCGCGCCGAATCTTGGCATAGAGAACGTCGGAACGCCTCGTCCACATATAGGAAAAATCGGCGAAAGCCACCGGCAGCACAGCGGTTGTAGAAGCAGCAAAACCGTTGCCATCACCCGATTGTCCGTGACAGGCTGCACAGTTCTGCTCGTACAAACCCACTGTTTCAGGGGTTACTGTAATGTCGCTCACCCACAGATAAGCCACTACATTGCTTAAATCACTTTGAGCATACGAAGAATTATCTGCTATCAGCAGAGGGAGGGCTTGCTCAGGAGAATGCGTGCGCCGCCATGTCAAATCCTGTAGTTCTGTGGGAAGTATTAGGGTTAAAGCAAGCTCCGCTCCTTGCTCTATCGACGGCGGTGAGACAAGCGCGTATGGAGAAGAATGATCAATTTGGTGGGCAGCATCAATATCAACGCCTTCGGCTATTAACTGGTCAATCACAGGGTCGTGCTGTGGCGTGGGAACGGCGTGCTCTGGATCATAGATCGAGAGAATACCGCGCATTCGCCAATGATTGGGACTGCACCACGTATTACAGTAAAAAGTAAATGTCCCTGCCTGATCAAATGTCAAGGTAATTTCACGCACATGACCGGGATCGACATCCCCTAAATCTACGCCTAGTCCCGGACCAATGGCAATGCCATGCGTGACATCAACGGCGGTAAAGCGGAGCGTTACCGTTTCCCCTGCCTCCACCTGAATACTGTCGGGCTGAAAACCACCTGCTTCAGGCGCTGCCGCTAGGATATCAATCACCCGTATGCTGTTTGTCGATTGGCGAATCCAGAATTGATACCCCAGAATTAACGTAGGTAATCCCACAAGAATAAGCAATAGAACTATTCGTGCAATCCATTCACGCCGCATAGTTGTCTATCAACCTAGATAAAGCCAGAGGAATACGAAGGTGGTCGCTGTCAAGAAACTCGCAATGGGTAACATCGCCACAAACGCCTGACGGTGTTGGAGACACTGCTGACGAGCGATGCGATATGCCGTTTGTGTAGCAAATATCAGACCCGCCGTCAATACACCGGTTTGCAGCCATCCCGTAAGATCAGCCCAGAGAGGTGTCCAAGGGCTGTTTGCTGTGCCAAATAGATTCCAGCCCCAACCAAACGGGTCGGAAATCACCGATAGTGCATAACTGCCATTGGTCAACACGAAACCTAAGCTAAAGGCGATCCATGCCGCCAACCCTAGTGGGACAAGTGTGTATGCATAAGCAATAAACAAGTTACGTCGGGAAGCTTCTTGATTAGCAAGACGGCGGCTGACTGTCGTTGCCGACCAAAAGAGACCGGGCACTAGCAACAGCGTAAATATCCAAAGTCCAACAACGTAGAGTCCCCAATGTGATAGGGTATCCATGTTCGCCCAGCTTTTCACCCAACCCCAAGGTCCCAGTAGTACTGCCGAGTATGCCAGAGCACAGCCAAGCATAATAAAGGCTTTGTAAGCCTCGTCGAGACGGCGCTCTTTCGCAACCAACAAATCATTTCCGAAAGGACGCAAACGGAGGGTAATATTATCTTTTGGACAAGTCTTCAAGCACTCAAAACACAGTCCACAATAGGTGTTACGGGTCAGTTTGCCGGGATACACCAGCCAAGGGCATCCGTAACCATTCGCATTGCCGACCACACAATCTTTCGCAGTATGGTCTTGGCATGTCTTACAGTCTCGCACACGCAGTTCAAGGGGAGACATCATCGAATAGAGTCCGATGAAGCCTCCCACTGGACACACATAACGGCAGAAGATTCGATTGTCATAGACGACGCTCAAACCGACTGCCGCCAGCAGAAAGCCCAACAGCACCCACGCGCTTAGTTGTGGACGTGTCAAAATCATGGCACTGAAGCTGGCTACCAACAAGAAGCCAAAGTTTTGCAGCCACATATTCTTCAATCGGCGCGGCCAACGACGATGTAATGTCCGCAGTTTGCCAGATGTTCGTCGGACAATACCCCGTCTTTGCAACCATTCACCCGGCGCGGGAATTGGACAAATTGTACACCATGCCCGTCCAAAGAATGGCACAAGCACGATAATCAACAGCGCCCACCAAACAATCCAAACGAAGACGATGCCAAAGTTGCGACTGCCCGCCGGAGTACCGAACAACCCTGCCAAAATCGCCAGCGTGAAAACGAACAAAGTCGTTAACTGCATCATAGGCTGAAATAGGCGCGACTTAAGCATCGCTTTCAGCAACGGAGCATGTTTCAAGAGGTCGGCGCGTTGTATGGTTGTCACAGGCTATACAACCCAGTTCGAGCGTACGATCAGTGGAATTTCTGATTGTGTCGGATCATTTGTGAGAAGATGCACACGGAATTCGTGCTGTCCATCCATCCCTTCGTGCATACTGAAGTTGAGCGTTATGGTCGCTTCTTCACCGGGATTAAGGGTATAAGTACTCACTTCCGCGCGCGGCGGGCAGCAACCTTCTACAACTTCCACGACGGGTTCGCCCTGCAAGATCAATGGTTGATCGCCTATATTTTGTACCCGGAACACCGTTTGTACACGAGTATTGTTTTGCACGTCTCCATAATCAAAATACGTTTGCTCAAGTTGTACTCTCGGTCCGCCTGTTACTTCCGGTGTATAGGGAGGGCGTTGATTGGCAAAAATCGATAGAAGAATGCCACCAACCACTATAACACCAACAACAAAAAAGACATTCTTCCACTGTTGATGCCGAACTTTCACATGTGCCTGACGTGCTAGAATTCGACGTTTTGATACGTTCATGTTATTTATCCTTTCTGATCATGTATCCAAGGTAGCTAAACAAGGCAGCAATCACAAAGAGAGATGCTCGTCCAAACGGCAAATTTGGGGTGATGACCAGTTCACCAATCATAAAGGGATGAAGTGAACCGCAACTCACTGAGCAGCGATAGCGAAACTTTCCCGGTTGGTCTGCAGTAAAACTGACTTGTTGAGCTATACCGGGTTGAACACGCTGCTCAATACCATAACTATCGAGATAGAAGCCATGTGTCACGTCCGAAGCTGATAAAGTAAGCACTACTGTGTCACCCTGATTAACTTCGATACGTCCCGGCATGAACTCGAACTGCTGTGCAGCGATGGTAATCTGATGCGTTGTTGGGGTTGTGAAATTTGGGGCAGGCAGGAAGAGAATCACCACCTCTAGCACAACAAACAACAAAATCCAACGCACTATAGGAGAAGACTGGAAAAAGCTTATCACAGCAGTTATTCCGTCGGAAATGGCGTGTCAGTAGATGGACCAAAAGCGCTGTATTGCGAATCTATGTAAGCGCGTATCTCTATCGAGGAACGCCCCTCCCGCAGCAAGCGCATGACATCCTGCGTAATGTCCACACAGATGCCGCAACCAGTAGCATGGTTGTCGAAGGCGACAACGTTTCCTGCCTCATCAATTTCGCTGATATAGCAGCCAAGATTACTCGTGTGTCCCATTGCGCCACAGCCACAGTAGCAGGGATACTTTTCTAATTCGTGTTGATTAGCAATAGCAAACTGATAGGCTTCGCGCACTCTGGGTGGTGCATCACTCACGAAGTCCGGCAGTAGCCCCTCTGTAGCCAGAGAATAAGGAGCACTTTGACCACTGCAACTGGTGAGTGTCACCATGAAGATCAGCGAGAGGAATATGCCAAGAAAAGATTTGCCGAGCTTCATTGCGATTAGCCCTTGCCCCTACTTGGGGAAATTTTCAACTATAAGTTCAATTGTATGAGCGACGATTTAACCCCTGTAGTGCAATCCATCCCTCTTTGAACAACAAATATCATGACTTATCGGGGGTTAGATATAACCTGATAGCGATGCCGACCATCATTTCCAGCATTGGCAACAGCATCAGCGAGTTCAAAGATCGTTAGCAATTTGGGGTTGAACAGCACATCGGCTGTAGCGCTAACATGGCTAACTTCTGCACTAATTACACCTCTGAGGGCAATTAAGCCATTTCGTACTCGCATTGCACAGTTTGGACATCCCATACCCCAGACGGCAAGGGAAACACTCGTGATCGTTTCTTGCTCCTCTGAGCTGACAGTTTTTTCAAGACGATCAACGTGGCAGTGGTCGCTCATTTTCCTACTCCTTAAAGAATATATGACTCTCATTCTAAGCGGGATCAGCGACCTATATGAGCGCAATTCAGCGCGATAGGCGATACGCCATTTGGCGGGGTAATGTTTCTCACGCGGTGACAGAGAGAATCACATAGCGATGGTGTTTTTTGTTACCTGCTCTCGCTGCCGCATCAATAATAGAGGCGGCTGACATCCTTTCTGGGTTAAATCTCAGATAAACCGCACCTGTAAAATAATTTACATCCGCGTATGCGACAGCTTCCGTCCCCATAAGACTTTGATAGACAAGCCGAGCGCACACAGGGCATCCCATACCCCAGAGAGTAAATGTCAATTCCTGAAGCAATTCTGGTTTTCCAACCTCCATCTGATGAATTGTGGCGGTTTGTGAGATAATGCTTATCTTTTCGCCTAACGTTTGTAATGCTTTATAAAACCACGACGGCATGTTTGACCTCCTAGAGATTATCCTTTCGTTGCATCGAATAACTCTTGTATTGGGCAGTCATATATCCATATTGTAGGGGTAACGCGAACACCGATGGGAGCGCTGTCTGGCGTGCAATCGTCTCCGCTAAATGGCGTATGCTGAACTATCTGTCTGGTTTTTATGTTTTAGAGGACGGAAACATGGGGGTCTTACAGGAGGAAAAGATAGATCTCTCCTGAATGAGTCAGGTGTACCATCTGTGGTTTATACATAGGTACTCACGATTTTCAGAATGAAGCTGGTTTACCGAAATATCCTTTCATACACTAGCCTCAGGCAGTTCGATAAGTCGAAGTTGGATGGCTTTGGTGACAGCTTCTGTCCGGCTATTCACCTGCAATTTCTCATAAGCGCTCGCCAGATGTCCCTGAACAGTACGATCACTGATCTCTAGTTTTAAACCAATCCCACGATTGGTTAAGCCCGTTGCAGCAAGCCGCAAGACCATACATTCGCGTTCTGTTAAGGGTTCAATCATCTCCTCGGTTTGAGTACCTGTATATCGTGCCATCAGCTTTTGGGTAATGCTTGGTCCTAAAGCGATTTGTCCTTTGTGGATAAGGCGCACCGAAGCCGTCAAGTGGTCTGCGTCAGCATCTTTCAAGATATAACCATTCGCACCTGCTTGGAGGCTTGCCCTCACGAGAGGATCATCATCGAAAGCTGATAACATGAGAACACCGACAGGTAAAGCCTGCTCTCGTATCCAACGAGTGACCTCAATCCCTGTCATGCGTGGCATTCGCACGTCCAGAATTGCTATGTTGGGATGCTCAGCGGCAATCAATTGTTTAGCGGCTTCGCCATCAACCGCTTCGCCTACGACCACAATATCTTCAACTTCCTCAAGAAAACTACGAATTCCCTGACGGCATATTGCGTGGTCATCTGCCAGAATCACGCGAATGGGTGACATAGCGTTGTTCCTCCCGGTATTCCTCGTTTCGCATTCAGTGAATGCTTGGACTTATGACGAAGTATAGGGTGAAAAGTCAGAAATCAAGCCTGTCACAAGTCATCAATTGGCTTGATGCATGTCACGGAAATAAGGCGACGACATGTGGTGAGCGCCATTTCACCACACACCTTACTTCAGCAGTTGTTTACTGCGGACCGGGTTCGACGATAAACTGCTCTGGCGCGGATATGAATTCGTCACGACAACCTCGAGCGCAAAAGTAGAACGTCTCACCATTCCATACAGTCGAGAGCGCCTTGCTCCGCTCGACATTCATGCCGCATACCGGATCCACCGCCATGATCACAGGTTCTTTGAACTGCCCATCTTCTAACCACAACACGCGATCCGCAATGTCTTTGATCCGCTGATCATGGGAAACAATGACGGCGCTGCGGTTCTGATCTTTCACCAAACGCCGCAAGAGCCGCATGACCTCATGCCCGCTTTTGGAGTCGAGATTGGCAGTCGGTTCGTCAGCCAGAATCAAAACCGGATCATTGATAAGCGCACGGGCAATGGCGACACGCTGTTTTTCGCCACCTGACAGCTTTGCCGGGTCATATGAGAGACGTTCTCCTAGTCCTAACT
>JBGAGR010000181.1:0-16381 GCA_044226645.1 Aggregatilineales bacterium | reverse complement strand
CTGATTGAGCCACAGACTCAGCAGGCCGAAGCACCTGCGCCTCCACCTCCATTACGCGATCTACCGCTGCAATTTGATCTGTGGGCGCTGGAAAAACAGGATCATCTACAATTCACCCGCGCGGGACGTTGGGCGCGTGGACAGGTTTTGCGGATTGTGTGGTACGCCCTGCTTATCGCCGTATATCTCGTTTTAAGTATCGTCACACTACAACAGGTTATCGCGCTGCCCAAGCCAGAATTTCTGCCTTACCTCGGTCTGGTGACAGCCGTACTATTAGCCCTCATGATTATCTACACCCTTTATCAGCTTTTGACACGCCCGAATACCATCTCAATAGAAAGCGATGGGGTAGTGGCGCGGCGTGGCAGTAGTGAACGCTGGCGCGTCAATAAAAGCGATATTCAGGCCGTTTATGTCAGCGAAGTTGTGAACAAAAAAGGCCATAAACGGGTTGTTTATCACGGCGAGCTGAGTTTGTTCCTGCAAGATGGCCGCTTCCAATCGGTGTTGCAACAACCGCACCCGGTTGAAGACGATGAATATGTCCAAAAGGAAGATGTGCTGGCAGATGCCATCTTCCCGCTGACCGCTCACCACGCCCACAGCGATTTGCAGATGGCCGGACTGCATCTGGCGGAAGCGCTTGGCGTTGAATGCCGCTACGATAGACGTGTTAAATAATCCTCCCTCAACCGCTTTTTCACAATAATTAAGTAAGTATAAAGGCGCATCGCTGGATGCGTCTTGTTGTTTTTCCCCTTAACTCCGCTCAATTACGCAATAACTTTAACTTAACGTTAAGCGAACCAGGGCTTAATCCTTGATATACTCTTAAACAATCTGTGTTTGGATTATGGTATCGCAAGTTTATTCTGACCGTCATTATCAATCAGGAAAGACATGAAGAAAGAACGACCGCTTATTTTGTTCACCAACGATGATGGCATTGCTTCACCGGGACTGCACACCGTCGCGGAAGCCTTTGCCGATCTGGGTGACGTGCTCATCGTCGCACCGCGCGAGCAGCAGTCTGGTATGGGACGCAGCCTCCCCGGCGCGAGTGAGGGACGCATCTATCCGCAGGAATTACCTACGAATGGCTATGCCTATAAAGCATATGCCGTTGATGGAACACCCGCTCAGGCTGTCCAGCATGGGATACTCGAACTATCTGACCGCCTGCCCTCACTGGTGGTTTCGGGCATCAATTATGGTGAAAATGTCGGGAATGGCGTGACCATTTCCGGGACGATTGGTGCGGCTCTGGAGGCAGCAAGTCTGGGGATTCCCGCGCTGGCAGTCTCCCAGCAGATGCCGCAAAATCTGCATCTGAGCCATTCCGATGAAGTTGATTTCTGTGTCGCGGCGAGCTATGCACGACGTTTTGGCGAGTGGCTGATTAAGCACACCAGCCGTCCGGATGATGTGGATGTGCTGAAGCTGGAAATTCCCGAAGGCGCGACGATGGAAACGCCCTGGCGCGTAACCCGTCTTTCGCGACGGCGCGTATTCTGGCCGACCCGACCCGAACGGGCTGTTCTCAGTGACATTGGTCGTCTGGGTTATCACTTTGATGCTGACCCATCCAAGGCCGAGCCGGATTCGGATGTCTATGCGGTACTGTGGGATAAAGTCATTTCGGTGACACCCATCAGCCTGGATTTGACATCTCGCACGGACATGTTCCGGATGCAGCAAATCCTGAGCGGGGAACGTGAGTATCCGCACTAGAACGCTGCTCCCCGTTAGAAATTATCCTCATCTACCTGACAGGCGGTGGTGATAGCCTCTTCCCACCACTCGTCTAACTCCACTTCGTGCGTTTCCGCCTCTAACAGATCATAAAGCCACAACCAGACTTCCTGCGCATCATAGCGCGGGTTAAGCATTACCAATACGCGCCCCTGTGGTGGTCTGAACAATGACCCCGGTGATGATACCGATGTAACGCAATGTAAATGTTGGACGAACTGCAAAACTTCCGCTTCAGCGGTAAGCCAGAAGCACCACATACCCCGATCCAGATAGGGTTCGGTCATATCGAATGGCCTGGGTCTGGGTGGTAGAGGGTGATTGGAAGAGGAAAATCCAGAGACCATTTTGTACCCCAATTTCGTTTGTGAAAGGCTGCTAGATATAAGATTAGAAGGTTTCGGAGACAGCGCCAACCCCTGAAAGATGGGGGTATAATAAGCGAAACCTTCCGCGACCAAGGATTGTATTCAGCGTGCCTAGCCGTTATTCGATTATTCCCCTGCTTCTCACCCTCATTTTCCTGATGAGTGCTCCGGTGTATGCTCAGGATACGGCGGACGAAAACGGCGTGAGTTATGGTGGGCAGGTCAGCGGGCAGATCACCAATAACAAACCACGCAGCGTGTATTTTTTCGATGGTTCGCGCGGCGAGGTCATTTCGATTAACCTGACCACGACCAGCGGTGATCTAGATCCGGTGCTGGTCGTCACCGACGGGAATGGAACGGTGCTGGCGAGTCAGGATGACAGCAAAGGCAGCCGCGATGTCAGCATTGGTGCATTGAGCGTCCCGCAGAGCAGCCGTTATTACATCGTCGTGGGACGCTTCGGTTATGCTCTGGGCAGCACAACCGGCGGATTTCAACTGGATGTTGAGCGCATTGGCGTGAGTTCGGCTTCCGGCAGCGCTCTACGCTACGGCGATTCGGTCATTAACAACATCACCAACATGCAGCCGCAGGTCTATTACAGTTTTCAGGCACAGCGCGGCGATATTATCGACATTCGGATGCTGCGCGATTCCGGCAATCTGGATGCTTACTTGCAGGTGGTCGATAGCAAAGCCTTTGTTGTCGCCGACAATGACGATATTTTAGGATCGGGTTCGCTGGATGCCGAAATCAATGGGTTGGTGATTCAGGAAGCCGGAACCTATGTGATTGTGGCGACACGCTACGGTGAAGCAGCAGGGACTTCCACCGGACGTTTCATCCTCAGCATCGGCGAAGCCACAAACAGCGGTTTGGGCAATTCGGCACAGGCCGCGATTCCGATTCTGGTCAACGAGCCGCAGGAAGGCGAAATCAACGACAAGGAACCGGAAAAATATTACACCTTTGAAGCCAAACAGAACGATCTGTTTACCATCCGCATGAATCGGATTAATGGCTCTGTCGATTCATTCCTCGTGCTGGCAGACGCGAATCTGCAAGAAATCGCCTCGGACGATGACAGCGGCGGCGGTCAGAACTCTAAAATCGAAGGCTATCTCATCCCACAGGACGGAACTTACTATGTCATCGCGACACGGCTTGACCGCCAGAACGGCACGACAGCCGGACGCTACAAGATCGAATTACAAAGCCTGGGCAATGCCTTCGACGGTGTGCCGGAAGGAACCCAGCGCATCAGC
Organism: Aggregatilineales bacterium; assembly: GCA_044226645.1. Lineage (GTDB taxonomy): Bacteria > Chloroflexota > Anaerolineae > Aggregatilineales > Phototrophicaceae > CFX2. The sequence continues at coordinate 12,990 of JBGAGR010000181.1, read as the reverse complement.
TACGGGACGACGGTTACGGGACACATTGACGATACGACCCCGGAAGTGATGTTCGCGTTCTGGGGCGTGAAGGACGACGCGATTACGGTTTCGCTGAATCGCGGCGACGGCGACCTTGACCCAACGCTGAATATTCTGGACAGTGACCGCAATATCGTGAAGCAGGACGACGACAGCGGCGGCGGTCAAAATGCGCGGATCGCCCGGTACGTCCTGCCGCGCACCGGGATTTATTACATCCGCGCAACCCGTTTCAGCGGAACGGATGGCAATCCCAACACCGCTGGGAGCTTCATTCTGGTGCTGGCGCAGGTGTTTCAGTAGAGAGTGCCAAGTTCTCAGTTCCAAGTTCTTAGTAAAAACCATTTATGGCGGACATATCTCCCCGTGAAATGGCGGAGTTGGCGCTGAAATGGCGAGGGAAGATTTTCCCTCAAAAGTCGATGGCAGTGGCGGCGGTGGCATTTTGGCATCAGCGCCATCGGATTCAAGCACTTTGAAGCAGCGTCATTGATGGGGGGGAGGGGGTGCGCAGCGCGAGGGAGAATGACGCAGCGCCAAATTATGTCCTCCCTCAGACGACGCAGCGTTATGGCGCTTCAAGATGAACCGCGAAGAACGCCAAATTCATGCCATCCCACAGGGAGGCTTCGCACAGACACAGAGGAATTGAATTTGAAAATCTGTGTCCAATCGCTGTTCGTTACCCTGCTCCCGGTTATCGCCAAAGATTATTCAGTTTAGCACAAATATTCTTATGTAGTCAAGGTGATTCAGATAGAGTTTTCTAACGATTAAATGCCCATTATCCCTCGTAATCATGGGCACAGCGGAAGCCGATGTCATTATAACGATTCTCCCCGTAGACCCCAATCCGAGCGGCACCGCGCAGACTATCCTCAGCATTACCCCATGAGCCACCACGCACCGCGTGGATTCCTGCCAGACCGCTTATGTCCTCTTCGCGCCCATCATCAGCGCGGTAGGGATAGGGGTATAAACCATCGTCATAAACGCTGTTGACCCATTCCGAAGCATTTCCGCTCATGTCCAGCGCGCCAACCCAGGATGCACCAGCGGGGCGGCTGGCGACATCAGCCGGACTCAACTGCGAATTATCCACATAAATAACGTTCTCGGCGGAAAAATCATTGCCCCAGGGATAGATGAGATCATCAGGGCCGCGTGCCGCATATTCCCATTGGGCTTCAGTGGGCAGATAGCCACCGCGTTCCCGGCAGAAGTTGCGGGCTTCTCGCCAGCTAATGGTTTCGCGGGGGAACTGACCTTGATTGGGGAAATTATCGGCTTTACCGACACGTCCACCTAAATCGCGCATCTGCTGGTTGGTCACTTCAGTGCGGTCAATCCAGAAAGGCCGTTCAAAGCACTGTTGATTCGCGGGAGTTTCATCCCGTTCACCGCCATCGGTTCCCATCATAAAACAGCCTGCCGGAACCAGCACCATATCCACACCGTTGAAGGTTTTCATCACAGGCGACCACTGGCTGTTGCTGGTAATAGGCTTTTCTGCCAACGTAAACGCATCGGCATCCGCTTTTGGCAGTGGTGTAGCACTCGGATAAGGTGTAGGGGTAACGGTGCCGACCACATCCAGCAGCGTCGCGGACACCCACCCTTCTGTCCCATCTGATAGGCGGACGTGCTGCCATGTGCCATCGTCAGACGCATCCAACACCACCAGTGATGTCCCCGGCGGCAAAACGGCGACAACATCATCGCCCGTACTGGCTCCAGCGCGGAGATTGATGCCCTGACTGGTGCGAATAATGCCGATCACCGGGAATGTCGCTGTGGGTGTAAGCGTTGGTGGCGAATCTTGTCCAAGGACATGGGTGGATGGAAACATGAAAAATGCGAGGAAAAATGCGACAGCGATAATCGATAGCCATCTATGAAGCCGAAGATCTGATAATCTGCTTATCATATTTACCACTACCTCAAATCAACCATGAGAAAACAAATCCTATCACCCTTCGTAATCACGGGCGCAGCGGAAGCCAATATCAGCATTGCGGAGTGTTGGTTCGTTCCGATTACGGTTGGGCGAACGCAGGTTGTCTTCGACGAAAAACCATGACCCGCCTCGCAGAGAACGAACATCTGTACGATTATTAGCATCCTCACGCCCATCATCTGACTTGTAGGGATAGTCCCGGTAAAGACTGTTTACCCATTCCCAGACATTGCCACTCATATCCAACGCTCCGACCCACGATCTGCCATCCGGTTTGCTACCAACATCTACTGTCTGGATATTAGAGTTTCGATAATAAACCACATTATCTGCAATGAAATCATTTCCCCAGGGATATTTGAGGTCATCAGGACCACGTGCGGCATATTCCCATTCCGCTTCAGTTGGCAACCGCCCTCCACGCAGTTGGCAGTAATCACGCGCCTCAAACCATGTGATTTTCTCACGCGGACGATTAGGGTCTGTCCAATTGCTCCAATTAGCCGCGCCCCCTTTGAAAGCCGCAAACTGGGCATTGGTGACTTCGGTTCGGTCTATCCAGAACGGTTGATTGAAGCATTGGTTATTGACCGGTTGTTCATCACTATCACCATCGTTGCTGCCCATATCGAAACAACCTGCTGGGACAAGCGCCATATCGACATCGTTGAAGGATTGTGTGACTTCCTTCCACTGACCATTGGATTCGATTTTCGCACCGCCCAGATAACCGGGGAGTGGCGTTGGGGTGGGCGTATTGCTTGGAGTAAAAGTCGCTGTAGGTTGGGGTGGGCGTATTGCTTGGAGTAAAAGTCGCTGTAGGCGTATTTGTCCATAAAGTAGCAGTAGCAGTTTGTGCTACACCTGTTTGAAAAGCGAAGTCGGTTTCAATTATGGCAATCTGAGCAATAGCTGTACTCGTCCGCGCCCTGTCAACAGAGGTAACTTCGGGCGGTCTTCCAGCGATGATAATAACCATGATCACTACGATAGCTATAATGAGCAGTGCTATACGGACGAACCAACTATTTATGAAAGAGGATTTGGAGGTCGATTCAGAAAACGAGATTCCTTTAGGAAGGTGAGGTAAAGCATTGTATTCACTTTGTGGTACAGAAGCTTTTTCTTGCTCAACAGTTGGTATTTTTTTGGGGCGGGGTATCGGTGTGGGAGAAAGTGGATGTGGACGACGACGCGGAATTATGTCTGTTAACTTTGCAAGCGCAGCGAAAAGGGCAATGAAAGCGTCGGTCTTGTCCACCGGAGTCATATCGACATATTGGATTTCACTCAATTCTTCAGGGATTTCCGTCCTACCGCGCACTTGCACCGTCAAAATCAGTTTTTGTAAGCGTTGGGCTTCAAAATACTCGGCCTGACAGTAGGGCGAATTTACTGACTCATTGGAGAGAAGATAGATAAAAATGTCGCACTGGTCAATCTGCGACAGAATTTCCCGCCACCAGACATCACCACCCCGCAATTCCTCATCCCACCAGACCACATCTCCGGGTCGTGCCTTGCGGAGTCTTTCAACAAAGTATTTGACTCCCCCATCCATATTGTCAACACGGCTGTAGCTGATGAATATGCGCGGCATCGTTTTCCCTCGAAGGCAGCAATCCTGTAAGGGCGTATATTATGACGCGGTATGGTGTGGGGCGCAAATTAATGCAGGGCGGTTCGCGAACCGCCCCTACGGGAAACGTTAATCCTGACGGGTGCGTTCCTTGCGCTTTTTGAGCAGTTCGCCAGCCACATTGCCTTCCGGCGCGGCGGCTGGTTTCTTGTGCGAAGGGGCGAACTGCGGTTTATCAGGAGCAGGGGGTTGTCCATCAGCAACAGGTGGCGGCGCTTCCGAGCGCGTTTGGTCGCGTCGGGCGCGTAAGGTTCCGATGGTTCCCGGCGAACCCGCGATTTCCTCCGCGCGATGCCGTCCCCGTTCTTTCGCCCCCATCAAGGTCGAGAGGCGTTCCGAGGTATTTTCGACCACTGCCCGTCCGCCGAAAGCCCATTGGCGCAGGCGCTGCACATCACTGCGAGTGATAATCAAACGGCGCAAGGCAATATCCAACGGGAGTAAAAGCAGCGCCGCCAGCAGCAGCACAGGCCAAATGGGTATCGTCGCCGACAATGCCACCAAATTATGGGTAAAGACAGCAGCGGGGTCTTCTTTGAGCGAACTGCCACCCGTCAACTGCGCGAGGCTGTCCAACAACACGGTTCCATCACCGGGACGGCTCTGGTCATATTCCGCCGAATAGCTCATGACCCAACCGCTGGTTTGCTCTAAGGATGTGGGCTGGTCGCTGTTGGGGTCACTGCCCTGCACATGCAGGACATATGCGCCTTCCGTATTCGGGTCGAAGGTCGCCTCATAGCGTCCGGGCGCAACCTGCCGCAAATTGAGCAGCGATGCCTGATTGGTCGGGTCAACCACCGATAGCTGAAGATCGAGTCCGTTGAGGAACGTGCCATCATTAGCGCGCGCATCCACCGTCAGACGCGCCTGTTCGCCTTCCATGACCACGCGCGTTTCGAGGTTGTTGTCCTTGCCTTCGGTGATCGTCCAGCGCACCGCCTGACTCCAGAAGCGCACGAAATCGCCCCATGTCACCCAATTGGCTGCCCAATGGGCTGTCGCATCGCTGGTGAACGCCACCGAGCGTCCCAGACCGTACTGCCACGAAGCCAGCAGCGGATCATTATAAGGCGCGGGGCCACGCAGAATCACCTGCGCAGTTTGCTTGGCGGTTGTGCCAATGTATCCCAGCAGGGATGGCGCGGCTGTGATGCCATCGATAATGGGACTGCTGGCGGAAATGGTCGGCACAAAAGGATTTTCGAGGATATAGGAACGGGTCGCCAGAACAGTTTCCTGCGTAAAAATCGTGGGAATCTGGTCAATCCTATCGACAATGTGGTAATTGCCGCCGCCAGCGTCCGCCATATCCTTCAGGAAAGGGGCTGCTCCCGCGCCGATGGCGACAACCGAGGTGGTCACATTGCTGTCTTCGTTCATCCGGCGGGTCAGTTCAACCAGCCCATCTGGATTCGCGCCGCCATCAGTCAGCAGAATGACATGCTTGCGTGCCGAAGGGTCGGGCATAATGTCCTGTGAAACCAGATTCATGCCTGCCAGAATGTCGGTTCCGCCCCCTGTACGCAGAGTTCCCACCAGGCGCTGCAAGGCCAGGCGATCCCGCACATCCTGTAAACGGGCGATCCAATATCCCGATGTATCAAATGAAACCACACCCGCCCGATCTGTCGGCTGCAAAAAGTTGATGGAACGGATAATGGCTTCTTTCGCCAGTTCGATATTTTCCACACCGCTCGGCCCAATCGCGCCCATACTGCCGGAACGGTCAATGACATAGGCGATGGTCAACTGCGGCAGGCGTTTTTGATCTTTGATCTGCGAATCGAGCGGAATCGTTTCTTCCAATGGTGTTTCGAAATAACCGCCGGGGCCGTAGGTGTGTGTCCCGCCGACCACGACCAACCCGCCGCCCAGATCACGGACGAAGCTCTGAATGGTTTCCATGCGCTGGGGCGAAAGGCGTGTTGCAGGCACATCGACCATGATGATGCTCTGGTACTGCGCCAGCGCTACCAGTCCGATGGGAAGTTGTTCGGGAGTTACCGTATCAACCGTTAAGCCAGCCTGCTCCAACGCGGGTTTGAGGTACTCAGTATCGGTTTCCTCGTTGTACATGAGCAGCACACGCGGCGGGCCGATGACACGGCTGAAGGCGGAAAGCTGATTATTCTGATAGAAGCCGTCTGTGCCCTGCGGAAGGTCGATCTGAACCTGAAAATCGGTAAACCCTGACCCCACACCGCGCACCGGAATGGTATAGCTGTTCGTCCCCTGCCGCAGATTGATAGGCTGCCGCTGCAATACCGCGCCCGATGCCAGAACCGTGACGGTAGCCGGAGTGGCCTGCTGCGATTCGACAGTGAAGCTCAGATCGAAATTCTGTCCCGCGCCGACGGTACTGGGCGCGGTCACATTGCTGACCTGCACTTCCGGCACAGGCTGAGGCGTAAACTGCACATAACTGATCTCAACACCTGTCGCGGCGGCGAGTTCAGCGGCGGATTCACTGTTACCGATGGTTGGCCGTCCATCGCTCAGGACGACAATGCGGCGTGCGGCATCTGCCGGGAACATGCCTAACGCCAACCTAATCGCTTTTTCCAGATTGGTATTGCCAGTAGAAGGAGCCGATTGAATCGCCCCCAATTCGCGCACATTATTGAGTGGTTTTTCGACTACCGCATTCGCGCCAAATAAGACAACCCCGGCTTCATCATCCGGCCCCATTGATGGCAAAGACTGGCGCACATAATCCAGTTCGGCTTCACGTACCGCCTGTCCGACACTGTCCGATACATCCACCAGATAAACGACTGCCAGTCGATTGGCGGACTGCACCGCCTGAGCGCCTGCCAGCGCGAACACCAGCAGCAGCACGATCAGCGTGCGCAGCATCAGACTGAGTACATCGCGTCTGCGGCGGTAAGCCTGACGCGGCCATCCCAGATACAGGACGAACGGGACAGATACCAGTAAAACCAGAGCCAGAGGGGTTGAAAATGTCATCAAATCTTCACCGGAGACACCTTGCTTCAGCGTGGTGAGGAAGGTGAAGTCTCCTTTCGTATACGCCAACTGGCGAAGGCTAAAAACTGGCAATCATCGGGTTTCGCCTTCTGGCACAGCCGTTTTCCGTCTTGCAGTCTATGTAGACTGACGCGCCCTTCAGACGAACCTCCGACATAGCATACACCGTATTTCGGGTGTTTGACCCAACTACCACGCTTGAAACCTAAGCTATTTGTGCCACCATAGGGACGACGTATCCCGCCTTTCTCCGCTTGCAACCGATGCAGTTGTCGTCGATGGAAACGCAGCGGCACGATGTAGAGTATCGCCTTATTGTCCGGCTCACTGTGTCCACCAACCCACAGGTTCGCTAATACCCAGCTATCCACACAATGGGCTTCGAATGTGTCGGATAACTTTTGTTTGGATTTCTTCAGCCCGAGTGTATTCCGCGCTTCTGCTGTCTCATATCCCCTAATGATTTCCACCTGCCCTACCTGCTCAAGCTGTTCGTAAAACCACTGCTTGCCCACTTCGAGCGGCGAGAAGGACTTGTTCCAACGACGCTTTCCTTGCTTCGTTACCGCAGCAATGTCTTCCACCACATAGGCTTCGATTGGGTAATAACACATCAACCAATTACATAACCTGAGCTTCCAACCCCAACGTGCTCGTGTTGAAGGCGGCAGCCTGAATTGACCCTGCCTGCGGTTAGGACGACACTCCCGATACGGTGTCTTGCGTCCGCGCCGTGAGCGTCGCATGGTCGTACTGGTTTCTTCTGCCTCACTCACCCATGTCACCGCATCAGCTTGGATATTCAGATAAGTGTGCGCTGCTGACTTGACAGTCATGGCTTCTTTCTTGCTGCCGGGGTCAATGCCAACCGCGACAGACTGCGTGTAGCCGTCTTCTCGATCCGTCAGCTGGACATAGAATAGACCTCGATCAAAGTAACGAACGGCGCGTCCTTTCGCAATCAGCCTATTTGCCTTTTTGTTGGTCGTGGGCATCAACGGTTTACCGTTTTTACCCACGACAGGTACGAACTGCTGCATTCTCAACCCTTTCAAGTGTTTAATGTCCCTACGGACTAAGCAACTGACCGCTTCGCCACTCACGCTCACAGGAAATACAGGTTAGCGGAACGCCCGTACTGTGTTGCGGACTGCCACGTCCAGAGCGCTAGTTTGGGGTTGCAGAGCACCCCGTAGGCTAGTCAATGCTTGCGTTGCACTCTCGCGGTTGGCTGCCGCTGAGTTACAAGCCCCACCCTTTAGAGCGGGGTCATTGACTGCTTAAATCTTTAGTCCACAGTCACCAGTTAACAAAGTCTATAATTCCCATTTGTCTACATAGTACCAGATTCGCGACTGCCTGTCTCTCAGCCGAGCTGCCGCCGTCGCAAGGTTGGCTTGAACACGGTACGCACCTGTAAACGACGCTGATAGACATACCATTCGATCAGCAAAATCAGCAGACCGAGCAGCGCCGCCCACGGCCAGAACTCGCGCTGACCGACTTCATCACGGGTCGCCGCTGAAATGGTCGTGTTACTCAACGAAATCGTGTCACGCGGCGCAATATCACTCTCGTTGGGCGAAAATAAATTCACGGCGAACTGTGCCGATTGAATAACTTCACCACCTGCAAACACATCAGCAGTATATACACCGGGCAGTTCGGTATCGGCAAACACCAATGTCTGACGATCAACCGGGAGATCGCGCGTTGAACCATCCGGCAGGGTGAAATGGATGCTGCTGGCATCCAGAGGGGGCTGAATCGAAAGCGACTGCCCCACCTGTAGCCCTCCCGGCACCGAAATAGCCGCGCGGGGCGTAAACCATTCCAACAGATTCGCCATCAGGATAGGCCAGGTAATTTGCAGCGGCAGATCGGAGTTATGCAGGTCGAAGGTCAGAATCGCCACATGCCGTCCATCCTGCACACCTGCCAACAACAGCGGGCCGCCATCGGCTTTAATCAATTCATCTGCCCAATCCGCACCTGTTACCGAACGGAACTTGAGGATATTCACACTCTCGAAATCCACAAAGCTCATACGGGGGTCATCCCGCTTGACGAGAATATGGCCTGTCTGGTCACTTTCCGCGCCAACAGTAAACAGCCTCGTGCTGCGCGGCGGGTTGATGATCAGCAAATCGCCATCTGGCAGGATATTATCCGCCGGGAGCCATCCATCGAAGATATACAGATCATAGGGGTCGTTCGGCAGCGATAAATTAGGATCGCCCCGGAAAGCCTGTATACCGGGTAAACTGCGCAAAACCTGTTCCAGAAACAGATTGCTTTCCGAAATGAGCAAGGCGCGGTGCTGACCGCTGCCGCTCTCGACTGCCCAGGCGGTGTTATCTTCCGCCAGATTGTCGGGGACAGTGGACTCCGCAGGCATGGTCAAGCCCGCTTGCAATACAGAGAACTTCTCCGGCAGGGTGTCATAGGTAATCGGGAGACTCGCCCCGGCTGGAACCGTGTAGCGATCCGCCTTGAACAGATTGCCATCGACACGCAGGTCGAAAATCACGTTGGCATCCTGCTGGCTGTAGTTGGTGATCTGGGCAAACAATTCCGGCTGTTGACCGGGAAGGGCGCGGGTTGCTAGCGCGCTGATCGCCAGATTGCTGTTGGACTGCCCGATGGGAATATATTGCACTTTCCCCGGCACACCGGGAAGGCCGCTGGCATTTCCCAGACCACCATCGCCGATGATGACCAGATTGAAATTAGACGTATCCACTGCATCGGCAGAAGCCAGCGTTAATGCCCCCACCCAATCGGCCTCCGCCTTCGTAGGCTGCGCATTGTTAATGGCGGCACGCAGGGCAATCGCATCATTCGTAGCTGGCTGAATCACTTCCGATACATCCGATACGCGAATAATCGTCATGGTGTCATTCGCGCTCAGGGTATCGACAATGCCTAATGCCTGCCGTTTGGCTTCGTCAAAGCGCGAGCCGCCATTGGGCATATCGGTAGCATTCATGCTGGCGGAAGCATCCAGCAGGAGTTCGATTTGTCCGGTAGTGACCGCCGGGACGATGATAAAGGGTCGTGCCAGCGCGAAGACCAGCGCTGCCAGAATCAGCAGTTGCAGCAGCAGGAGTAAATTTCGACGTAAGCGCTGCCAGGGCGTATTGGCCTCGTTATCACGGACGATTTGCTGCCAGAGAAATGTGCTGGACACAACGACTTCACGCCGCCGCAGCCGCAGCATGTACAGCAGCAGTACGGGTATGGCGAGCAGTCCGCCGATCAGCGCGAGGGGTGTTAAAAATGACATTTATTTTGCCCAGATTTCAACGCAAAGGCGCAAAGGAGGAAAGACGCAAAGAGAAGTTAGTTTATAATCCATTGACAACTCGCTTGATACCATCTTTGACATACTTTGCACCAAAATTTATCACTAATCCCAGTTTGAGCTTGGAGAGTCGCAAATAAGTCAACGTTTGAGCCTCAAATACAGGGTTGTACTCGGCAGTTGCTTTACACTCAACGATCACCAGATGTTCAACCAGAACATCAATCTTCAATGGTGTTGCGAGGCTGACACCTTTGTAATCAATCGGCAAAAGCTTTTGTCGTTCGACTTCTAACCCTCTGTGCTGCATCTCCCAGACAAACGCTTCCTCATAAACACTTTCGAGCAATCCCGGCCCACCCAACGTCCGATGTAATTCTATAGCAGCACTGACGATATGGTGACTCAGTTCATCTTCCGTCATAGCTCTCTTTGCGCCTTTGCTCCTTAGCGTCTTTGCGTTGAAGATTCTTATGTCAGTTCTTCGCGCACTTTCATCAGAATTTTGCCGAGATGATTCTCACCGACCCACTCATTTTTTGTCGTATCCCAGATCGCACCATAGAAACGATCATTCCAGTTATTGCCTTCAATCAGTTCCGCATCGGCTGTTGCCAGCAGCGAGTCTCTTAATTCGGGATAGCGCGTAAATTTCTCGCGCACCAACTGCTCCATAACCACCAGACTCATATCAAACCAATCCTCACGGCGCTTCAACTTTCTGCCCATCCGCTTGGCAGTTGTGGGCGAGGCGACATTGCGAATCGAACGCCGCACATCATAATCCAACGTTTTCGCGGCCTGAAAAGCATGTTCCACCGTCGGATAATCCACGCCCTCAAAACTCACCGGGGCAGCGTAAAAGTTCGATAAAAAAGCATACTCACCACGAAAATCCGCTATTGCTTCTGTCATAACTTTCTTTGCGCCTTTGCCTCTTAGCGTCTTTGCGTTGAATCGTCTTTTACTTCACTGCACCCAAGCGCCGCAGGTTAGAGAGAATCACTTTTTCCCAGGGCGTGTCGGTTTCCACCGTGACATAATGCACACCCCGCCGCACGCAATCGGCACGAATGCCTTCGCGCCATTCTTCGAAGCGCTTTATATACAGATCACGCATCCCACCGTCGATGGTCACTTCCTGCGGTGTACCTGTTTCCACATCCACCAGACGCAAATCCCCACCCATCGGCGGCGCAATCTCGTCTGGCGAAAGTACATGAATCAGGCCGACTTCGTAGCCCTTGCCCAGCAGCGTATTGATCCCCTCCTGATAACCATTCGGGGAAAACAAATCGCTGACGATGAAGCACAACCCCGGACGACCACCGTGAATAGAATAGGTTTTCAGTGCGGCATTCAGATCGGTCACACCCTGTGTTTTCAGATTGCTGACGTAGTTGAGCAGCGATAATCCGTAACCGCGTCCCCGCACCGGGCCAAACTGATCGCGGCGCGTATCACCAATCGTCGCAAGCGTCAGGCGATCATTGGTCACTAACGAAATATAAGCCAGTCCAGCCGCCAAACGCTGCGCATAGAGGAATTTTTTCTGGTCGCGATCACCATCCTGCGGCCATTCCATGCTGGCGGAGGTATCCAGCAAAATATGAACGGCGAGGTCTTCTTCATCTTCCAGCAGCTTGATAAAAGGCCGTTCCAGCCGCGCGTAAATGTTCCAGTCGAGGCGGCGCAGGTCATCCCCGCGTGTGTAATTGCGGTAATCGGCAAATTCAATGCTCGTGCCGCGCCGGGTAGAGCGCCGTTCGCCCTTCATCGCCCCGGCACGCACGCGCGTCGCCACCAGCATAAGCTGTTCGAGTTTGGCGCGTGTTTTCTCATCAAACAATTTTTCTTCGGGCATCTTTTCCCTATTTCGCCAGTGCGCTTATAAAATCTGTCGTCCAGTCATAAGCCATCTGCATCGCGCTTTCCTCAATCACCTGAAGCGAATCGCGCGGCCCGTTATGCATCGTTTCGATAATCGGCGGCTTAATTTCTGGCGCTTCCATCGCGTGCATCTTCGCAGCGGCATCCGCCAGAATTTGAACTTCTTCCTGCGGCACGACGCACATCGAAACCGATGGTATTCGCGCATGTTCAAAACTCAAATCGTCACCGGGTGGCAGCAGATCAATCATGTGCGCCAGATATTTATCCGACGACAGCAGCCTTTCATAGACCGTCATCAGATTTTCATCGCGCGCATATCTGCTCGGCGCGAAAACCACCGCATCCCCCACACCGCATATATCCAGATTCACCATAAGCGGGATATGCTCTGCCGCTACATGATTCAGATAGGCGTGGCTACCCTTCATCGATAGTTCTTCCAGATCGAAAAACACAATGTCGAGCGCTATAGGTGGCGGTTTGCTCAAAAATCCACGTACCACTTCCAGCAAGATTGAAACCGCTGCGCCGTTATCATTTGCGCCTGTGCTGCCGGAAACGCTGTCATAATGAGCGCCAAAAACATAACGCGATTCTACGCCGCTGTTAAATGACACGACGATATTTTCCGGCCTGTGCTTCTCCACAATGTCCCGATAATGCGTAAAAGGCACATCCATCTCACGCAGAATCGCCAGCAGTTCATTCCGCCTGACCATTTGATCGGTAGAGGCGATTCGTTCGAGATTACCCATCAGACCCATAAATTTACTTCTTCACCGATTCCAGCATGTCCGCGATGATGTCATCGGTGCTGATGCCTTCCGCCAGCCCTTCAAAGTTGAGCAGCAGACGGTGACGCAGTGCCGGAGCCGCGACAGCCGCCACATCATCAAACGAGACATTGAAGCGGCCTTCCAGCAGGGCATTGATCTTCGCGCCGATGATGAGCGCCTGTGCCCCGCGTGGACTCGCGCCGTAACGCACAAACAATTTGACCTTTTCCGGCGCACTGGGATCGTCTGGATGACTGGCGACAATCAACTTGGCGACATATTCATTGACATGGGTCGCAACCGGGGTATTCAGCGCCAGCCGCCCCATGCTGATAATTTCCCTACCATCTGCGACTTTTTGCGCCTGCGGTGTAGCAATACCTGTGGTGCGTTCAATCACCGTCACCAA
>JBGAGR010000180.1:0-16623 GCA_044226645.1 Aggregatilineales bacterium | reverse complement strand
CAGCGCCGATGGGAACAACGACTACCACGATGACAATAAACAGGACAATGAATGTCCAGGTACGATTTTTGGACTGACGAGCCTGCTGACGGGCTTTACGTGCCCGCCGCCGCCGAATGATCTGCACTGGAGATGCCATAAACCCTATCGTGTTGTTATCATGAATACCCAGCGTAACTATAGCATAAAGAGGAGTCTCCGACATGAATAACGCCCCCACCTTTCAGGATGTGCTGGCGGCTCACCAGCGCATCATCCCCTATCTCAATCCGACCCCGCTTCATACCTATTCCCCTCTCAATGATCTGATGGGGACACAGGTTTACATCAAACATGAGAATTATCAGCCCGTCGGCGCGTTCAAAATTCGTGGTGGCATCAATCTGGTTTCGCAGCTAACGCCGGAAGAACGCCAGCGCGGCCTCATTGCCGCTTCAACCGGCAATCATGGGCAATCTGTAGCTTATGCGGGTCGGCTGTTCGGCGTGCAGGTACGTATCGTCGTCCCTGAAGGCGCGAATCCCGGCAAAGTCGCTGCCATGCGCGGTATGGGTGCGGAAGTCATATTTCACGGCGACAAATTCGACGATGCCGTCAAATATTGCGAATCCCTCGCACAGCAGCACGGCTATCGCTATGTCCATTCCGCCAATGAACCCATGCTGATCGCTGGCGTGGCTACTCATACACTTGAAACCTTACTCGTGCAGCCGGATATTGAGGTTGTAATCGTCCCGCTCGGCATGGGCAGTGGCGCATCTGGCGCATGTCTCGCCGCACATGGCATCAATCCTGCCATCCGTGTCATTGCTGTTCAATCGCAGGAATCCCCGGCAGGCTACGAATCATGGAAAAATCGCAAACTCATGACCGCCGCCAATCGCACCTTTGCCGAGGGGGTAGCAACAGGCATGGCAGCCCAAATGACTCAGGAAATTCTCTGGGAACACCTCAACGATTTTGTGCTGGTACGGGATGAGGAAATCCAGCAGGCAATGGTCTGGATGATCGAATACGCCCATACCTTGACCGAAGGCGCAGGCGCGACACCGCTCGCGGCGGCCTATAACCTGCGTGAAGAACTACACGGCAAGAAAGTCGCGCTCATCTGTTCCGGCGGCAATACCTCGCTGGCACATCTGCGTCAGGCTCTTGAAACCAGTACCTAATTAATGATCTCTTGTAGGGGCGCTTCGGTGCATAGCCTCACTTTGGGATGAAGCGCCCTCCGGCATGTTCCCCAATCTGTCGCCTCTTGACCATCGACTCCGAACTAACAACCAAAAACTAACAACTAATAACCTGCTTTCATACCGAAAAGTTTACCAAAAGTTCACCCTTTTCCGCCCCGACTGTGCTACGCTTTATTCGGCTCATTGGATCGGACGGACATAAGAACGCCACATGGAGCATTTGCAGGACATTCGAATTCGCCACCTTCGAACATTCGATGATGATCGTCATATCCGACATTCGTTGTCCGTACAACAACGGCGACATTTCCCCTTGCAAATGTCGCCGGGGCGACAACATCCGACATAAACCTTCATCGTCGATGAACATGATGATGAAACTGTTCGAACAATCAAATAATCGCCACAGCCAGAAAATTCCGCCACAGCCACAGCCGCCGCCACAGCCACAATCTTCCCGTAGTTTGTGGCGCTCGGCCACAAATGCTCTTATTTTCTGGCATTTCTCTGGCGTTTCTTTTAATGGTTTGAAGCTCACCACGCCCTACGCAGACTTGCAGAGATGTCCAACCAGTGGAATACTATGCACCCGTTCGCCAAATGCTGGAGCCTGCTGAATGGATGCTGTTGCGGTCAGTCGAGAAAAATCGAACTTCATTACCCGACTGGATGATTCGCGCAAATCGACTGCCGCTGCTCTGGCGAACATCGACCCTGAAATGGTCATCTATTCCGCTTCAGGCTGGCGCGTCAAAGATATCATTGCCCATCTGGCTGGCTGGGAACGCGAAGTTGTAACTTCATTAAACGCCTATAATGCGGGGGGTGAATATCGCATCCCGGATTTCACGAGCGATGACGACTATAATGACCGGCTTTTCCAGCAAAACAAGGTGCTCCCTACCGACCAGATTTACACCCATTGGCAGCAAACACGTGCCGCTTTGAAAGCATCCATTCTCGCCGTTTCGCCCGAAGTTTTTGCTGGACAAATCATGTGCCCCTGGGGATTAACCAGTGGGATCGCTGGTATCGTCAATGATATGATTAAACACGAGGCCGAACACCTCCACGATATACAGGTGTTCACCACCCCTCGCCCGAATTGGATTGAATGAGTTCTATGCTTTTACGATTTAAACTCCATATTCTACTGATTCTATTGGCACTGATTCTTGTGCTGATGCCAGCTTCCGCTCAAGACTCAACACCCGGCGGCACAATGCCCACCCCGGGCGCAGTCGCAACATCAACGTCCATTCCACGCCCTCTCCCTGCCAATACCATCACGCAGGAAAGAGCGACATTAGAGATCTATTTCACCGCACTCGATCAGGGACAGACTGGACTTTTGCACGTTTCTGGACAGGGCATGGCCGGAGCGCGAGCGCGTTTCCTCGACAAGCTGATCGATTTTTTCCCTATGCCCGATGATGGATTTTACGGATTCGTTGCGGTCAGCATGGAACAAACGCCGCGTAAATATGATCTGGATATTTTCGTCTGGTACGATGATGATTCCCGTCAAACGATCAACACACAGGTCGAAGTCGATACCGGGAATTTCATCCGTCAGGATGTAACCATCGCTCAGGACAAAGCCTATCTGGTTGACCCGGAAATCGAACGCGATGAGTTAGCGCGCCTGCAAAGCATCTTCAGCACCGTCACCCCAGAAAAGCTTTGGGATGCCAACGGCTTTCAGCTTCCCATTCCCGGCGAAGAACTGACATCACCCTTTGGTGCATTCCGCACCTTTAACCAAACCATGCAAACCCGCCATACAGGTTGGGATCTCCACGCAACACTGGGTCAGCCCGTCATGGCAAGCGCGGCGGGACGGGTCGCCTATACTGGTCTGCTGGATATTCACGGTAATTTTGTCGCCATCGATCACGGCTACGGAGTGTATTCCACCTACTCCCATTTTTCGCAGGTGCATGTCACACAGGGACAAACCATCACGCAGGGGCAGGTGATCGGACTGGTAGGCAATACCGGACGCACCAGCGGCCCACATTTTCACTGGGAAATTGCCGTTAATGATACCTTTGTCGATGCCACCCAATTCATGAGCATGTGGAAACCCGGCTAAATGGAATCGTCCCCGCAAAAAGTGTCCTATAGAGAACTCACTAGGCTCTTTTTGCGTCTAAGCATTACGGCCTTTGGTGGGCCAGTCGCCCACATTGCCATGGCGGAAGATGAAATCGTCCAGCGTCGCAAATGGTTGACACGCGATCATTTTCTCGACCTTATCGCCGCGACTAATCTCATCCCTGGTCCCAATTCCACCGAAGCCATGATTCATGTGGGCTATGTTACGCGGGGCATTCCCGGCGCGATTCTGGCAGGAGTATGTTTCATCGGCCCTGCTTTTCTGCTCACATTGGCGCTGTCGATACTTTATGTCAGCACCGGCACAATTCCGCAAATTGGCGCGGTTTTGTGGGGCATCAAACCCGTTATCGTGGCGATTATCGCTCATGCTGGCTATCGACTGGCACGAACAGCTTTGAAAACACCCGCTTTATGGACATTATTTGCGATTTCAGTTCTTGTTTTGCTGCTGACCAACATTCCTGAAGTGATTGTGATGCTCGGTTCAGGACTGCTTTTTGCCCTGTACGAGGCACGTCCTAAACGCATTGTCGCTTCATTAGCCCCGGTACCCCTGCTGATTTCCCCCTTCGCGATACAGGCAGTCCAGCAGGTTGCTGCTGTCGGGGTCTCGCTCTGGGACATCTTTTTCTATTTCTTCAAAATCGGCTCGGTACTTTTCGGCAGTGGATATATCCTCATCGCCTACATTCAGCAGGATGTCGTCAATACCTACGGCTGGCTGACCGGAAAGCAGCTTCTTGACGCAGTAGCCATCGGGCAAACCACCCCCGGCCCAGTCTTGACAACAGTCACAGTTGTCGGCTATATCATCGCTGGCCTACCCGGAGCAATAACCGCTACGCTAGGTGTATTTCTTCCCTCGTTCGTACTGGTTATTCTGACTGCGCCACTTATCCCCAGAATGCGCAAGATTCGCCCGTTAGGCGATTTTCTCTCCGGTGTCAACGCAGGGGTTATCGCGGCTATTCTGGTCACACTCATTGACTTGCTGGGAACCGCGCTCAAAACACCGGATGGCGCTGCCTGGAGTCCCGTCACTATTCTGGCAGCATTGGGTGCATTATTCCTGCTCATCCGTTACAAAATTAACGCCACCTGGCTCATTGCCCTGGGTGGCGTGATTGGTCTTATCTATTCACTGGCTGTGCATTAGCCTAAGCATCTAGCCTTACAATACAGCGATAAGCTCGATTTCCACTAGAATTCCTTCACCGGGCAGTTTAGCAACCTGTACCGTTGAACGAGCAGGTGGGTTACTGGTGAAATAGGTCACGTAAACTTCGTTCATTGCCGCAAAATCGTTAATGTCAGTTAGAAAAACGGTGGTTTTGACCACGCTATCCATACTCGCTCCAGCAGCAGTGAGTACGGCCTTCAGATTTTCCAGAACCTGTTTGGTCTGTTCCTGAATACCACCTGCAACCAGTGTTCGTGTACCGGGGATAAATCCAACCTGCCCCGCAGCAAATACCATGCCATTGGCAATAATCGCCTGTGAATAAGGGCCGGAAGCGCCGGGTGCTTTATCAGTTTTCACAACCTGTTTAGTCATTGAAAATCTCCTTGCAATGATTTATTCATCTCTGAAGTTGAAATAGCCCGGTTTATTCCAGGCGGGTTTACCTTCGTCGTCATTATCAAAAATGATCGCGAACCCTAATGTTTCGCCGCCCGGTGTATATTCGGTAAATACCGCATAACTGCCGTCACCATAATATGTCCGTGTGACGAACATCGTGTCATCTTCCATGAAGCCGCCTTTCGTCACGGTACCAAGCGTCAGTTCGCAGGCTCTAGCATAATGATTGTTCGGAACTTCATCATCAGGATAATCCCCATCGCGCCAATTTTTGAGCGCCGCGCGAGATGCGATGACAACCTGAGCGGTATCCACGCCAACGGAACCGGATACAGCCCGGCGATAGTGTTCAATCGCGGTGGGTTCAGTACCATCCGTGACAATAATCGCGCGTGGAAACCCTTTATAGTAAATACCGTAGACCGGCACTTTCTCAATGTCCAGTTGATTCCAATTGGTTTTGATGCGCACCATCAAATCGCGCCTGTGCAGACTAACAGCACAGGGATCAACTAACACGAAAATGCCGTCAGAAGGTATCTTCAGGTATCCTTGAAAATGCAAGCCGTTATAATCATCGCCCTGCTGCCAGATGGTTTGTTGGGCTATAACGGCTAACGCACGCAGAAAATCATTTAGACCGTTAAGTTGATCGCTCATATGAGAGTCGTTATTCACCCCATCTCAGGTTATAATCCCTTCAAAAGATACCTGATTTTGGGGAAAATGCCCATGCGTAAGCTGTTTAGTCTGCTCATTGGATTCGGTATCGGCGCAGGAATAGGTGCAGTGCTTGTTATGCTGCTCGTACCGCAGTCTGGGGATCAGTTCATCGCCAGTCTCAAGCGCGGTTGGGAAGAAACCCTGGCGGAAGCGCGTACCGCCAGTCAAAAACGCCGCATCGAGCTACAGGCCGAACTCGCAGCCAAGCGACTCAAGCGTTAACAACAAGCAAATGAAGGTAGCATGAGTTCTACACGCCTTAAACGCAGTCTCGTTCTGGTCAGTCTCCTTACTGTTTCCCTCATAATGTTTATGGAGGTACGTGGCGGAGGCGATACCTGTAATGACAGTTCCGAACCTACTCGCTCCACCCCTACCCGACTGCGGGATGGCAAACAGGGTCGTGTTACTCTCTCCGGCGGAGCGAATAATGTCCGCGAAGAACCTAATCCTGACGCGCCTAAAATCGGCACACTTCAGCCCGGCAGCACGTTCACGGTACTTATCAGTTTTTCATGCACCGAGAATGCCCTCTGGCTAAAAGTGGATAACGGTGCTGGTTTGGTTGGATGGACGGTCGAGATCATAGACGGCATCTATGCTCTTGAACCTATTCCGGTTTCCGGCGCACCAACTGGAACGCCCCGCCCCGCCCCAACACTCCCCCCACCCGTTATTTCTTCCATTCCAGAACCATCGATCTTTGGAGCAGGTTCTGTTGATTATCAGGGAATCCACTTCGATGTAGATGGTAATCTGGCAAGTGGGATAGAAGCTAGTTTTGTGCTGGGAGAAGAATTCTCCGCCGCAGTTCTCCCGTCCGCTCTTATTTTTCATCTGACGAAAGACATAGACGGAACATCTCAACATGTCGGATTTGTGCGCATTCTCTCAGCGCAGGATTTCACCAATCACTATCTAACATCAGTCATACACCTCCGTAACGCGCTGGCGACGAGCGCGGATCACCATCCCGCCATCCCCGGCAACATGATGCAGTTTATTAGCACAGCGGGACTAGCATTTAACGTCCACAATCAACTGATCCCGTTTAATGGTGGACAGATGCTGCGGCGGTTGGCAATATATACTAGCGATGGGCTGTTTCTCCCCAATTATTTAATCTACGAAGCACATGGTCTGAGCAACGATGGGTTCTATTATGTTCAGGCCTCATTTATTACAACCTACAATGATTTATCCGTATTCGATCCGCCAACCAGTGATCGAACTGACCCAAACTTACCATCGCTCCTTGAGATGTTCCATAACAGAGTTCGCGAGACGCTGACCAATGCAGCGGATGAGAGTTTCTCCCCCAACCCCCGACAAATAGATGCCCTGCTCGCCAGCCTGACCATCGCACCCGGTACGCTTGGAGAGCTGATCGCGCAGGCCAACGTTCAGGCCACTGCGCTAGCGCCGCAAGAGGAAATTCTTCTCACGCAGCAGGTCATCAAACAGGCAACCGCCTATGCAGGAGCCACTGCCACCGTCCAAGCACGCTGTGGCAATTTGGAAAGTCTCTTGCAGGTGGGTGATACTGCCATGCAAGTTCTGGGATCATCCTCGCTCCGGGTGCGCGAAACACCCGCTGGCGAAGTTTTAGCCGGAATAAATCTGTTTCCGGGTGATACGGTGCTGATTATTGGCGGCCCCAAATGTATTGATAACACGGTTTGGTGGCAGATTGAGCCAACAAATGACACCTGGCAAGGATGGGTCGCGGAAAGCAAAGATCAGTATTATCTGGGCCGGACAACAGCACCCTAGCTCATTGATTAGAGCTCACCGAAAAAGTGTTATTCATCGGCACAGTCGTAACAGGCGCGAAAGGTGAAACAGCAATCAATACCTGATCAACACCGTCAGCCAGTGGAAGTGTCCAATGGTTTTCCGCCGGGGCTAACCATCGTGATACCTGCAACTGCTTCCCGATTTGCTGTACCGCTTGTACCCAGACCTGCTGCGGCAGGCGGTTATCCATTCGCACCCAACCAGCGGCATCCCAGCCGCCACCATCGGTTTCAAAATCGCTCTGATAACCGATTTCGGTGATGCTCACATCGTCAATCGCCATTCCAGGTTGGTTGATGGCATCATCAGTAATCACTTCAAATCGCAGTAAAATAGACTTTCCAGCAAATTGGTCTAACGAAACACTTTCGTCCAGCCATCCCTCGCTCTCACCCGTATAACCTGCCCCATAAGCCGTACCTACCGGATTTTCATCGGTCATATGGGGGGCAGTCAAAATCGTCCAGGTCTTGCCCCCGTCAATACTTGCTGAGACATAACCGTAATCCCATAAATTTTCGATGGAATACCATACTTTATACGATAAAGTCGCATGGCTTACACCTGATAGATCAAACGAGTGGGTCAGCATCGAATCGCTCACATCACCTCTATTGCCATACCACATCCATTGACCACTGGCGGCCTGCGCTGGGATGACATCTACGGTATCTGGCGCGTCCAATTGAATATCCAACGCCGTTTTGCCCTTTAGATTAGTCATCACATAATAATCAGCAGCATATTGGTTCGATACGCCCTCAGCATTGAACGGATAATCAGTCACAACCGCCAGGGGAATGGGGCTGGGTAAATCAGCCGGCAGCAAACGATAGCCGTAATCCGTATCAGGGTTCAACAGGAAATTGGCCAACACCCAATCCGCAAAAAAATCATTTACCCCTGGCTTGCCCATCTGCGTTAGTACATGATCGAAAGCTTCTAATCCTGTCCCGGAGTCACTACTTAGTGCATGAAGTGCCTCCAGACCGTAGCGTTCATAAAAGTAATCGACAAACAGCGTGGCCGCACCATAGTGCGCACTGCGCCACTGATCGGCTGACCACGTATTGAGTTGTGCTTGCGGCGCAGATAGAAAACTATAGATAGCACCCGGATCACTATAAAGATAAACCTGGGTGAAGGTTGAGAAACCCTCATTTAGCCAGATATCCTCATTGGGATGGATATTTGCACGAATCATATGCTGGAACTCATGCGACATATTACTTTCCACCAGCGGATCGTTCACATTATTCCCCATGACGATATCAAGATTGTAGAAAAGCATCTCATGTTCGTTGCTGGTAGGAAAAACCTGCTGAGGGTAAAGATGTCGTGCCAAAAAATAAGCCGCTGTACCAGAGCCTAGATTATGAACAAACAGGACGTAGACGTGTGAATCGCCATCGATACCGGGATTCGTCTCGCTTCCCCACAATGCCCTCACTGAATCATAGACACGGCTGTCAAATGCATCTGCAAGGGCTTGTAAATCACTATCCCTAACGGATGTGTCGTCCTCCACCCACAAATAAACGTGCTGACCAATCGCCCGCAGCGTCGCAGAAACCTGAAATTCACGCTGTTCACCAGAATTGTTTACCCAGAAAGTTTCTATATCCCCAACTTGACGTAACGGTACACTCGCAGGTGGCGGAGGAATCCTACCCACGCCCCGAAAACGCTGCGCCAGCGAAACGAAATCCGCAGCCGGAACAACAGCCTGTTCCAAAGCATCAAGCGTTGGGTATGTGCCCGAGGTAACACTGTCCTGTGCCCGAACAAGCGAGATTATCAGGAGTAAACAGGCTAAATAAATACTCAACTCAACAAATCGCCGGGATAAAACTGTTTTTCTAGGTTGCTGAATCAAGAATATCCACCTGTATTCCCTGCTCACCCAAAGCGCTATGTAAAGCATCTTGCTGTCCGGCACGAACGATCACTGCCATCGGCCCCAGCCGTGCCCCCAGATAACGCCGCAGAGCGGGTGTTTCCCAAATCTTTTCCATCGTTTCAGGGGCAGTGGTTCGCAGTATCGTCAAACGTTCCATCGATACCGCTGCTGCTGGCCCGGTACGCCAGTTATCCAGCAAACGGGTGATACCCACTGGGACAGGTGCATCGCCCAACGCCCGGCTGATAAAACTGGCGATATGTCCTGTATTGATACCCTGTTCAGCGGCCTGCTGAATGCCTGCCGCATCTAATTTGTAGGCATATGGATCACCCGCCGAAACCCATGTGGTAAACCGCGCCACCTGGAAACGATCCACCCGCGCGATTTTACGCGATACAAGCAGGGTTCCGTCATCCTTAACAATGATCTTATCCTCCGGGTCAGATGGAGTGGGCCAGGGAGATTGTCCTAAAAATGCGCGACCATACGCGGTCAGGCGAGCCGCATCATCTGCCAGATCGACCAACCCCAACCAGAACATCGGGCCGTTTACATAAAATTCCAGTAATGCCCCTTCTACTGCGTCCCAACTCTCGAAGCCTGTCAGAAAATCGCCTGCCTCGTTGCGGATATACCAGCTTTCATAATCACCACCGGGACGCTGAAAATCGGCATCCGTTTCCTTCACCGACTCGATGAACGAATCCATCGCCCACCAATCCTGTTTGGGTACCAGCTCGCCCATCAATTCCAAAACATTATCCCGCGCCACTGCTGGGTCATATTCATCCAGTTCTCCCCCCGGCTCTGGATGCAAACCGGGAACATGCCATAAATCACGGTATATCGCACTGCCACGCCAACCTTCTGCTAAAGCCTGAACCTGCGCCGCCCGATTGGACGATAGCCAGCGCCGTGTTTCTGCCCGTTTGGGGTAAGCCTTACCCGCCTGAACTTCAACCAGATCAGCGCTCAGGCCGAGGCCGAAAAGAAACAACAGGCGTTCATCATCGGATTTCAACAAATGAGCATGAATTTGCTCCAAATCTTCATCAGATGGTAAATCACCATCCAGTGTCGGGCTGTGAAGCTGTAAATAGGCCAACATGGTCGTCATGTCATCCACAATTGACGTATCCGCCTGACGAATGCCTGTGACCTCGCCTACCGCCAGCACACCCTCTGACTCCTCGGCTTCTATCGGTATATTGGCTGCTTCATCTGGCAGATTCGAATAAGAGGTTTTCCGCACCGGGAGAACATACAGCAAATCTTCCGGCACATAGACCACAACCCGCGCACCCGTATCCGCATTTTCAAAGGTCTGCGCAATCAAACCGCGATAATACAGCGCCTCAGCGACATTGATTGGTTTTTCCAACGGCTTTTCACGTTCCATTTGCGCCGTGCCCATCTGGCGCGCCTCGCCGAACAAACGCCCAAATTTCGCCATTGGCATCTTACCGCCAGAACCAATCAACATTTGCATGGCTCCGCGCTGGTCATCTGATAACGAATCCCAAACCCTCTCCATATTGGCAGGTTCGAGCATGATTTCGCTAATGGCTGCGACCTGTGCGCCACGATCCATGCCTGCAATATTCACTTTCCAGAACTTCGCCAGCAGAGGCAGCATTCCCGGATCGGTATCTTCCTGTAGAGTTCGGTTAATGTTTTTCATGTGCTTACTCTAACGTTTTTCCCTCAATAGAGTCAAATACTCAAGGCAGTTTTAACCTGATTTGAAAATTATGTTTGACAACCGAACCCATGTTCGGTTATACTGTAGAACAATCATTCATGATAGCATTAAGAAAGAGGTGACAACCATGAAGGAATTCAGTAAGCTTTCCGAGCGCCAGCGTAACATGCTGCGATATATCGAACGCTATATTCAGGATCACGGATTCCCGCCCACCATCCGCCAGATTGGCGAAAACACGGGCATTAATTCAACCTCAGTGGTGAATTATAACCTGAATAAGCTGGTACAGGCGGGTTATCTGACCCGTTCGCAGCACGTTTCACGCGGACTGCGTTTAACCGTACCCGTTCCAGGCGGCGATAACAAAAAGGGTAAAGGGGTTTCAATTCCATTGACACCTCTGAAAATCCCGCTCATTCCTGCCAATATTTTTGCCAGCCTTCCAACTGGTGTGCCCGATGATCCGCACTATGACGAAGACGATCTGATGGAAGTCACAGCCGATATGTTGGGCGGTACCGATCCTTCAGAAGCTTACGCGCTGAAGGTAAAAGGCGAATCCATGATTGATGCCATGATTCGCGAAGGCGATATTGTGATTTTCCGCAAGCAGGAAACCGCCAAGAATGGCGATATGGTAGCCGTGTGGCTGACTGATCGCAGCGAAACAACTTTGAAATATTTCTACAAAGAAGGTTCAAAAGTTCGCCTGCAACCCGCCCACCCTCACATGGATCCGATTTACGTCGATTCGAAGAACTGCCACATTCAGGGTAAGGTACTTTCGGTCATCCGTCACGTCTAAATCGCGCGGTATGAATTATTTTAGAGGCGAGCTGATCAACTCGCCTCTAGTATTTTGCATTATGGAGTTGCCTGCGGGGTTACTTCAATCGGGTGGAAGTGGATACTATCCAACACCGCTTGAAGATCATTACGCCCGGTATCCATCGCCGCGATAGGGTCGGAAAACAGGTAAAAGATAAAATTCAGCCCTTCAGCCGGAACCCCCACAAACCAACCGCGTGTATCAGGGAGTTGTGGGCAGCTCACCGCCGCAAACTGTGTCCCAACACCAGATAAAGCACCAACCGTATAATTACGCTTCAAATCTGTACCAATCGTGCAGCCCTGCTCAACAATTGCCAACCGCAGCAACCGCAATCCATCCGACCACAAATCCGGCGTAATAGTTGGACTACTTCCCCCACTTAACGATGGGTCGATTAAACCAGCTATATCCTGCGCGGATGGAGTCCCGTTATTGGCAAAAGGATTAACCAGACTTGGGAAGCCCCACAGCATCACAATGGTTCCCTGTCCGCCTGTAATTGGCCCGGAATAAGCCACATATGGAATACTGCGAATCGTGCCATCTGCATCCGGGATAATCAGTGCGTCATTTTGAGCAATTACCCACCCCGCAGGTAGACTGATATCCAGCGGCGGTTCGGTTGATATTCCCAATACAGGCGGAAGTTCCACTACATTCGGTGTTTCTGATGCGGTTGGCGAAGCTTCAACCTCGGTCATCTGAACCGATAAAGTCGGAGCTAACGCGGTCAGCGTAGCAGCAACCGCGGCATGAATATCCGCATTGTCATTCGGGGTCAGGGACGGCAGAAGTGTTGGCAGCGGTGTAGGAGACGGCGCTGCTGAAGCACACGCTGCGAGCAGTATTGAAGTAATGAGTAAGGAACAACAAACCGCCGCTAGCTTGCTATGGCGGCATCTTGCTAATAATCGATCAATCATACACATTATTGTCCTGGTCATTGGATGATTGTTTTTCAATCTTCATAAACGGCCTCACTCCCATTCAATCGTTCCCGGCGGCTTGCTAGTGATGTCATAGGTTACACGATTCACACCACGCACTTCATTGACAATGCGGTTGCTCACCCGCGCCAGCAAATCATTGGGCAGGCGTGACCAATCGGCAGTCATAAAGTCATCTGTCGTCACTGCACGCAATGCAACCACTTCCTCATAGGTGCGATAATCACCCATGACACCCACACTTTTCACTGGAAGCAAGACAGCGAAAGCCTGTGATGTCTCGCGCCTGAGCATATCCGCCAAAGCCAGTTCTTCAGTAAAAATCGCATCAGCCTCGCGCAAAGTCTCTAAACGCTCCCAGGTGATGTCTCCTAGACAGCGCACTGCCAAACCGGGGCCGGGAAAAGGCTGTCGCCACACAATCGAATCTGGCAGTCCGAGCGCGGTTCCCACTTTTCGAACTTCATCTTTGAAGAGATCGCGCAGCGGTTCGACCAGTTCAAATTGCAAATCGGGCGGCAGACCCCCGACATTATGGTGACTCTTGATGGTCTTGGAAACCGTACTGCTGGCGGCACTTTCGATAACATCCGGGTAAATTGTCCCCTGCGCCAGAAATCGCACACCCTGACTTTGCAGATTCCGCGCTGCGTTCGCAAAAACATCAATAAACAGCTTGCCAATGACTTTTCGCTTGACCTCTGGTTCAATTACACCGCGCAGGGCTTCCAGAAAATCTTCAGTCGCATCTACGGGCAGCAGATTCATGCCCTGCTGTTCCTGAAACACCCGCACTACATCTTCCGGTTCATTTTTGCGCAGCAGTCCGGTATTAACGAAAATCGCTGTAAGCTGACTGCCGATGGCCTGCTGAAGCAGCGCTCCCGCCACAGCGGAGTCAACTCCACCGCTCAAGCCCAAAACAACACGTTCACTCCCGACTCGCTCTCGAATCGCAGCTACTGCCTCCTCAATGAATGCGCTAGGCGACCAGTGCGCTTCACAGCCGCAGATGCCGAAAATGAAATTGTGCAGGATTTCCGCGCCCTGTGGTGTATGCGCTACTTCCGGGTGAAACTGCACGCCATATAATCCGCGTGATACATCACCCATCGCCGCGTGAGGCGAATTTTCGGAAATAGCTAATGGCACGAATCCGGTTGGCAGTTGCTCAATTCGGTCCCCATGCGACATCCAGACATGCATGGTTTCTGGCAGATTATGCAGCAGTGGATTATCGGCGGTATGCGTAATCTGCGCGGGTCCAAATTCCTTCGCTTTTGACGGTGCCACAATGCCGCCCAATGCATGAGTCAGCGCCTGCATCCCATAACAGATGCCGAGTGTTGGAGATTGCTCTTGCCCATTCCGCGCCAGCATCCACTTGGGCATCTGTGGCACGCCCGGTTCATAAACACTGTTTGGCCCACCGGATAAGATATACCCACGCGGTTCGTGAGCATTCACCTTTTCCGGGGCAGCATCGAAAGGAAACACCTCAGCATAAACACCCTGTTCACGCACACGCCGAGCGATCAACTGTGTATATTGCGAGCCAAAGTCGAGAACAGCAATTCCGCCATGTCGGGGATCAATCATATTGAATTCAGCTTACCTTTTAACTAACTCTGAGCCATTGGCCCCGGTGATTTCTGATTCAAAAAAGTCCGAGCGAAGCGCACAAAACGATAGACATCTTCAAAGTTTGTCGCCAATCCAACGGACACCCGCACCGCGCCGACCCCTTCGCCATCTCCGGCATTGGTCAGCGCAATCACGAATTCCTCAAAGGTCATGCGATCTGTGCTTTTGAAACAATCAATAATGACATCCTTGTTCAGATGCAGAGCCAGTTCGCCCGCGCCCGGATTACAGAAACATCCTGTCCGCAGCGAGATATTGACCTCATTCGCCAATCCTTCAATAAAGCGGTAGTCAAACAGCTTATGGTCAGGATCATAGAAATTCATCGAGATGGTTCCACCGCGCGCTTCGGTTGTGATAGGCCCATAAACACGAATTAGTTCACTGCCATTGTCGTGTCGCAGGGCAGTCAATTCATCCAATAAATAACCTGTCAGACTAACAACACGCTCATGGATAATCTCGATTCCCGTGTTCTGAATATGCTTCAGACCAACTTCAACAGCGGGCAGGTTGAGATAATCAATCGTTCCATCCTCGAATCCCGCTTCGCCTTCATGGAGATAATATGCATCTGCCTGAACGGACGCAACCGTAATCGTGCCGCCAGCAAACCAGGGACGACGCAGCTTCTTGAGCGTATCGCGGCGTGCGATCAACGCCCCAATTCCGGTAGGATAACCGAAGATTTTATAGAAAGACAGGGACACAAAATTCGGCTTCACCTGGCTCAAATCAAGGCTATTGGTCGGCGCAAATGCCGCCGCATCCAGCAGCACATCCCATCCCTTGGATTGTGCCACTTCAATCCATTTGAGCGGATGTTGTACCCCGGAAAAATTAGACTGGGCTGGAAAAGCAAACAAATTGTTACCACCTGGAATAGCCTTATCCAGAAGCGCCAAAAGGTTATCCTCATCCATGCGTAAATCAGGTGGCAATACGGGCGCATAATTGACGGGCACCTTCGCCCGATGTGCAAATTCGCGGATGCCATTGACCGAATTGTGGTTATCAAACGTCAGCAGATATTGCCCGTTGTTTTCAAAGGGGTAGGATTCACCCACCAGCTTAAGCGCGCCGCTGGCGTTCGGGCTAAAAATGACCGCGTATTCTTCGCGATCAGCCTTAAAATATTCGAAAATGTAATCACGAGCGCCTTCATCAAGTTTTGTGGAAGCCATAGAAGTCGGGTTAGCCGAATGAGGATTGCCATAGACTCCGCTCACCAGCATCTCCATATGACGCTGCACCTGAGATTGAGCGTATAGACCGCCGCCCGTGTAATCCAGATAGACCTGTTGACTATCATCCAGTCGCTTATATTCTACCCGCCGCAGCTCATCCAGCTTTGTCGTATTTTGATAAGCGGGATAGCGTTTTAGGAAATCGGCCTCAGCAGACTGAAGTTCGTCGGTTGTAAATTCCAGACCAGCTTTGACAACTTGTACAGCGCCGACATCGAGTGGTTTCATAATATGCATCATATTCTCCTGCGTACATAGTTTCCTCCTGCTTATCCCAAGACCTGATACGCAAAGCGCATCATGAGTTCCTGTTGTTCAATCTGTTGTTCCATCGCCCGTGAACCATGCCCAGCATCGAACCAGTAAACCTGAATCGATTTACCGAGCGATTTAAGTTTTTCCTCGTAGACGTGCATCTGCCGCGCCGGACAGCGCGTATCGTTGCTGCCCTGAATGACCAGAATCGGTGCTTTGATATTTTCAGCGTAGGTGATTGGGGAGGCGACACGAGTGGCTTCGGCAGTTTCCTGCGGAGTGCCGCCGAACAGCGCCCGTTGATAACCGCGCAGCGTCTCCGCCTGATCTTCGTACATCAGCGCCCAATCGGCAATCGCGACAACTGCCATACCACCTGCCCATAATTCGGGTCTTCTGCCAATCGCTTGCAATGTCAAATAGCCGCCGTATGATCCCCCCGTCAGAAATACCGAGTCCGGGATTGCAATATAATTATCCACCAGCCATTGATAGGCCGCCGCCATATCATCCACTTCCAGCACACCCAGATTGCCCCAGATGGATTTCTCGAACTGTTTGCCGAATGTTGTCGAACCGTGATAATTAATCGTCAGAAATGCAAAACCGTGATCCAACCACGCCTGACTTCCGGGAGCATAAAATTCCGACTGCACTGATGTCGGGCCGCCATG
>JBGAGR010000179.1:0-16400 GCA_044226645.1 Aggregatilineales bacterium | reverse complement strand
TGATACACGCCGCGAAAGGCGAATTCATTGCCCTGCTCATCACGCTGGATGAAACGCCATTGTCCACCCGGTTTCACCTCCATCTTATCGACTGTCGTGGTCAGGCGGCGCGGCCCCCACCAATTCGGGATATGCGCGGGGTCGTTGCAGACCTTGAATACCAGATCGCGCGGGGCATCGAATTCGCGTGTCATGATGATGTCGTGTCTGCCCGGTTCAGTGGTAATAATGGTTTTGCTCATTCGGGTTTATCCTTCTCCTGTAATTCATTCAGATACTCATCAAGGCGTTCGTAACGTTCGACCCATAAGTGACGGTACGAGGCCAGCCACATATCCACCTGCGCTAAGGGTTCGGGGCGCAGTTCATACCAGCGGCGCTGCGCATCCTGCCGCACATTCACCAAACCCGCATCGCGCAGCACACGCAGATGTTTGGACATCAACGGCTGGCTGATCTTCAGTTGATCGACCAGCTCACCGACCAGATGGGGACGTTCGCGCAGAAGATCCAGAATTTGCCGGCGGGTTGGATCAACC
This sequence comes from Aggregatilineales bacterium, assembly GCA_044226645.1. Lineage (GTDB taxonomy): Bacteria > Chloroflexota > Anaerolineae > Aggregatilineales > Phototrophicaceae > CFX2. The sequence goes on along the minus strand of JBGAGR010000179.1, from coordinate 15,861 downwards.
AGCGCTTCAAAGGTTGTCACCATAGAACAAATATACCATTTCTTTTCATAACTGTCAAGTTATATAACCATTATGGCATACACAGGTGAAAAGTGCAAGAGGCGAATTGGCGCTTGTACACAGTGTCCAAAATATTTCGGCAAATTGGTGAGGCGTGCCCTACGCGGTTCGGTCATAAGCCGCTTATAATGACCATCATTGTGCAAATCTGGCAGAAAATAGTTAAGTCATTGTAGGGGCATAACACGTTGTGCCCACATCGAAGGTAGACATTCATTATGCTCCGTACACGCGATTACGTTTCCCAGACTGTCCGCAACCTGCGTCCTTCCGGCATTCGCAAATATTTTGACATCGCCGCCACGATGGAAGATGTGGTCACGCTGGGCATCGGCGAACCGGATTTCGTCACCCCACAGCATATCGTGGAAAAAAGCATCGAATCGCTGCGGATGGGGCAAACATCGTATACCTCGAATTCCGGCACGATTGAACTGCGACGGGCGATTTCCAGCTATATTGAGCGGCTGTACGGCGTTCACTATGCGCCGGAAGATCAAATTCTGGTGACAGTCGGCGTGAGCGAGGCCATGTGGCTGGCGCTCAAAGCGATCCTCGATCCCGGTGATGAAGTCCTCGTGCCGGAGCCGTGTTTTGTCGCCAATGCTGCCGCTGTCGAAATGGCAGGTGGTATCCCGGTTCCGGTAGATACCTTCGTCGAGGACGGTTTTCAGGTGACTGGCAAAATGCTGGAAGCCGCCATCACCCCGCGTACCAAAGCCATTCTGATCAATTATCCCAACAATCCAACGGGCGCGATTCTGACCCGCGAACGCTTACAGGAAATCGCGGATATAGCCGAAAAATATGATCTGCTGGTGCTTTCGGATGAAATTTATGAGCGCTTGATATATGGAGCCGAGCATATCTGCTTTTCGTCCCTTCCCGGCATGATTGACCGCACGATTCTGATGAGCGGCATGAGCAAAACCTTCGCCATGACGGGCTGGCGCATCGGTTATGTCTGCGCTACTCCGGAAATCATGGATGGCATCCGCAAACTGCATCAATATCTCATCATGTCCGCGCCAACTATGGGACAGGTGGCGGCACTGGAAGCGCTCACCAGCGGCGAAAAAGATGTCCGGGTGATGACCGGTGAATATGACCAGCGGCGGCGCTTGATCGTGGACGGCTTTAATCAGTTGGGGCTGACCTGCTTTGAACCGCGCGGCGCATTTTATGCCTTCCCCAGCGTAGCTGCCAGCGGCATGAATGACGAAGAATTCTGCGAACGCCTGCTGCTTGAGGAGCGTGTTGCACTCGTTCCCGGCAGCGCATTCGGACACTGCGGCACTGGATTCGTCCGCGCCAGCTACGCCACCAAACGCGAACACATCGAAATAGCGCTGGAACGTATGGCACGATTCATGCGGCGGCATGGCTAGAAACGTATATTACAAATTTTAATCCTTTGTTATATGGTAAGAGAGCGCATTTACGCGCTTTCTTTATTTATCCAAACCCTTACGTCAGCCACTATAACAAAACGAAAATTGTGATATGATAATCTGAATTGAAATTTTCAAAATCGCATCTACCGTTCAACCTATCGTAGAGGATATCCATCCGCGACGATATACATGTTGACATCCATATTATGCTAATTATATAAATTTATTTGTCGGGCTGTTCGAAAACAGGATGCTAACTACTCATGTCACGGATTCTGGTAGCGGTTTCTGACCCTGAAATCAGACACACGCTACAGCGACTTTACCACCAGGTCGATTACACCTTTATTGAAACAACAGATGGCGATCAAGCTCTGGCAGCGGCGGCTGAAGAACACCCCGACGTGATTCTGCTGGATATTGACCTGCCAGAAACCGATTCGTATACGCTGTGTGCGCGTCTTTTCGCGACCACCCGTACGCCAATCCTCATGTTGATTCCCGACAATGTGAACGCTGCTGAGAGTGCTTTCGCTGCCGGGGCAAGTGATGTCATCACCAAACCTGTACACCTGACCACCCTGCATTACCGCCTGCGCCATTTCCTCCAGGTGAGCGAAGTGAACGTCTTAGTGCAGCAGGCAGAGTGGTATCACTCGATTGTCGAAAATGCGCTGGGCGCTATCTACCGCAGTACGGAAGATGGTCGCTTTTTATTTGTCAACCAGGCCATGGTCAGGATGCTGGGCTACGACACGATTGATGAAGTGCTGGCGCTCAAAATCCCGGACGAAATCTACTACGATCCCCGGATGCGCGATATACAGGGTCTCGAACTGGTTACCCGTAATCGCGTGGACGAAGTTGAAGTCGTCTGGAAAAAGAAAAATGGCGATCCGCTGACCGTGCGGGTTTACGGGCGTGTCATTCGCGATCTTCAGGATCAAATCCTGTACTATGAAGGCATCGCCTTTGACATCAGCGATTGGAAACGCATCGAAGCCGCCGAACTGCAACACCGGCAGTTGGTGGAAGCTTTACGTGCTTCCGCCGCCACACTCAACAATGCGCTGGATTTAAATGCTGTGCTGGACAATATCCTCACGTGTGTACGGCAGGTCATGCCGAATGAGATGATTGATATTTTCCTCATCGAAAATGGCACCACGCGCAGTGTCCGCCGTCATGGTTATGTCGAACGCGGCATCGATGAATTTGTCGAAAATCTGCGCCTCAAAGTAACTGAAACCCCCACTTTTAATGAGATGGTGCGCAGCCAGCGTCCGCTTATTATTGATGATATTCGCACTTTTCCGGGCTGGGTGCGCTTCGAAGGTTTCGACTGGGCACGGGCATTCATCGGCGCACCTATACATATCGAGGGCAAAGCAATCGGCTTTTTGACCGTCGATTCAACCAAAGCAGGCACTTTCCGCCAGCATCATGCCGATGCCTTACAAGCCTTTGCCGATCAGGCCGGGATTGCCATTCACAATGCGCGGCTGTATGAAGCCAGCCGTCACCAGGCCGAACAGCTTGAAGAACGAGTCGCCGAACGCACGGCTGAACTGGAAGAGGGACGAGTTCAACTGAGAGCTATCCTGGACTCGATCAGCGAAGGGGTGAACGGAACCATTTTTGGTGAAGATACGGACACCATAACCTACCGCTACACCAACCATGCGCTCGTTGAACTCCTGGGTTATAACCACGACGAATGGGATATTATGGCGCTGCGCCCGGATAACGTGGGGGAAGCGGAATACCGCAATCAGATTGCCCTTATCCGTAAAGTGACACTCGAACAAGGCGGATGGCATGGCAACATTCAAATGCGTCACAAGGATGGTCATCTGGTAGACCTTGCCCTGTCAGTCATGCGGGTCGATGATGCCAACGGAGAAACGATTGGGGCAGTTTCCGTCTACCGTGACATCAGTCAGGAAAAATTACTGGAAGCGCGACAGGCTCGTTTTGTCGCCAGCGCTGCCCATGAGCTGCGCACCCCCATCACCAGCCTGAAAACACGTTTGTATCTGGCACAGGCGCAGCCGGACAAAATGGATAAACATCTGCCCATTCTGGAACGGGTGCTGGATCAGATGCAGGCGCTGCTGGAAGACCTGCTCGATCTTTCGCGCTTTGAAAATGGGATGATTACCCTGCATCACAGCCGGATTGAGCTGCGTCCCTTTATCGAAGATATTGTCGAAATTCAGGGGGTCGAGGCGGAGCTAAAAGGCATTCGTCTGCTCACCGATTTTCAATCCAGTGTTCCCTATATCAATGCTGATTTGACCCGATTGCATCAGGTCGTGACCAATCTGCTGACCAACGCTATCCAGCATACCAGCGATGGCGCACAAATAACCCTGCGCATCTTTTCCACCACCGATGAAGCCGATAAACCATTCCGCGTGATCGAAATTGAAGACACGGGCGAAGGCATCCCACCGGAACATCTGCCGCATATTTTCGAGCCGTTTTACCGGGCGAATCGCAGCCGGGGCAAAGGCATGGGCTTAGGCCTGAGCATTTCCAAAGAGATTGTGGAACTGCACGGCGGAAAGCTCCTTGCGCGCAGCGAAGTCGGCAAAGGCACGACCTTTAGCATCTGGCTGCCGGACGGAGAGTGATTATGCCCTATAACCCGCTGCAACTGGCAGAAGCCTTCATCCGTACCGGAGAATTGAGCGACGCACTGGAGGCGCTGCAAAACCATCTGGATGCAAATTCGGCAGATGATAATGCGCGGCGGCTGCGTGTGTCGGTGCTGCGGCGGCTGCCCGATGAAAAGCATTATCGCGCGGCGTTGGATGATCTCGACCAACTCAGCAGCCAGACCGCCGATGATTGGGTGCAGCGCTCGATTTTGCTGCAAGGGCTGGCTGATTGGGCGGGGGCGAATGCCGCAATGGAACAGGCGCGAATTTTATCGCCGGACGATGAGCGCATCACCGAACGCTATGTGCTGACATTAGAAAAATGTGGCAAACCAGTGGAAGCGCGCGCCCTGCTCGATACGCTGCCGCGCACCTGGCGCTGGCTGCAAATCGCGGCTGATCTGGCACAGCGCATGGGCGACGAAGATGCCGCCCTGAAAGCTTACACAGCGGCGTTAGCGCATCTGGAAGCCAAGCTGGATACCAGCAGCGCCTTCGCCGCTAACCTCAAAGAAGTGCTGATTTTAAAACGCGATTCCCTCAAACGGGACGCTTAAACACACAGAAATAACTGCTCGTCCAACCGGCTGATCCTCTGCCGCTGTCCACCACCAGCACATCGGCATTATTCCCAACCATCACTGGCTGCATATGCACCAGTTCCCAGCCATCGCGCCCATAGCCATCCAGGCGGGGCATCATCGACTCCGGCGTATTGCGCGGGACACCATTTTTCCACGTCCAGTGCTCTTGCAGATAATCCATCTCGGTCTGCGCTTCCGCTTTGACGAACACCGTCATGTATTCCCATTGTATACGCTCTGCCATTGTTAGCCTCCTCATTGAGCAGATTGTTCAATAATTTATACGCAGGCAAGAACAGCGTGGTTGCGGGATAAAGTAATATTCTTTTCGATTCAGAAATCATAAGTGGCACTGTAGAAATATATTTGTAAATCTGGGTTATACTATCTGAGGTAAGGAGAGTGCAGGTTGAGGTCTCGAAAAACGACATAGCCCGCTTCGGGTTGAAAGGTTATTATGACCGACCATTCAATCAAATCACACCCATCAAATCCGCAGCCCAAAAAAGTTCCAGAGAATCGAACACCTGCTTTCCATCAATTTCCTGAAGGACATTCCAACCCGGATTTTACCGAATTCCCTGATTTGGACATCCGTGCCCTTTCACCCCGTGATGTCTTGCAGCTACAACGCACTATAGGCAATCAGGCGGTAATGCGCCTCCTGGCTGGAAAAACGCGCGATCCGAAATCGAACAGACCTCAGTCTAAGCAAATCGAACAAAGCACACCCGTCATAATTCCACCGCCGGATAATATGCTGGTGGCATTGGAGACTCGTTTGCCATCCGCCCAACGCTCTGCGGAGAGTGGTCGCGCACTGGGACAAGTACCCACTATCACACAACACTCTGACATGGGGCGCATTCACCGCTGTCCGTGCTGCGGCACCAAAGAGGTCGATCAAGGGGCCGATGCTGTGGAACAGGAGAAACCTAAAGAGCAGCCGAGACGCGAACCTGAATTAATCGAGATTCTGGAACCGCCCCCAAAACAGCGCAGTTTGAAGGAGACGCTGGTAGAACTCGGTTACGAAGAAGATCGCAATTATATGTCGTTCCATGCCGAGGATACGGCTCATGTCGGCTGGAAGGCGCATGTCGGCGCGACACCAGAGGAAGGCGTGGCGATTATTGAGAAAGCGGGTTCCGTCCTTCGGAGACTCGAGGTTGGTCATAAGTTTGATATGAACTTCACTAAAGGCTCCATTCAAAAGTTCCTGACAATTTATCCGCCGGAAAATGAAAATCTGTGGGTTACCATTCTCCAGAATCTGAATGTTTCCCTTGCTGACATGACCTTTGTAAAGGTAGAGGGCGAATTGCAAATGGGTAGGGTTTCCATGCGGCATGGACAAAATACACCTTTGACCATGGATATGGTGGGAGACCTTTCACTCAAACAAGAGGGTACGTTAGGTAAATTTCCACGTTTCACCGGGAAATCTGTGGGGACTGACCTTCCACTGTTATACGCAGGCAAAAAATTCTTCTTCAGCAAGACTCAGGATGAACCAACCGAACTATCCCCAAAAGCCATCTATATGGCCATTCGCTATAACGATATGGTGATACCTGACAAGCGGGAGGAACCCAATCCGGCCAAAGCGCCGCTGCCTCCCGGCGTGGAAGATTATGTACGCGAAAACTTTATGTGATCCTTCGCTCAGGGACTAAAATATGAATCTGGCAAACCTGCTTGGCGAGATAAGAAACAGCACCGTTGCGCTGGGTTGTGATGCCTGGTCAGAATTAGGTGATTTGGCGGATATAGCGCTGCCCAACCCGATGGATCCGGCAGCACTTCTGCCCATCGCTACCGGGGCAGCCTGCGGGGCACAAATTGAAGACCTGGTTCCGCTGTCCGCCGCACTGGTGATGATGGCGCTGGCGCTGCGGACATTCGATGATTGTGCCGATCAGGATAACCCACAAGCCTTGTATCATTCCATTGGTCTCGGACAGGCTGAGAATGCTGCTGCTGGCTTCAGCACAACAGCGATGCGTGCTTTTTTCCAACTGCCGCTCCCACCGGAAGGCCGTGATCTGCTGATGAACGGCTGTTTTGAGGCGCTTTTGCGCGTTCAGCAGGGGCAATATCACGATATTAAGGGAGTGGCAGACAATCTGGTGGCCTATGAAGCAGTCGTCGAGCGAAAAACAGTGGCTGCTTTTGCCTTCGCTGCGACTGCGGGCGCACAAATGGCGACCTTAGATTCCGCCGCCATCGACAGCAGTCATGCCTGCGGAACACACCTCGGTTGGATGGTGCAAATCCTTGATGATATAGAAGCCCTGTGGTTTCCAGACAGTCTCAGTACATTGCGCGATGACCGCCGGACTTATCCGGTACTGTATGGCCTGACGCTCGATCACCCACAAGCCGAGGAACTGCGCGATTTGTGTTCGGATGAAACCGGTGACAGACAGAGCATATGTACACTATTGGATACGATGCAGGTGCGCCAACACTTGATAGCGCTTGCCCTTAATCACCGCGATCAAGCAATAGCAGCACTCGAATCCCCCCTTAATCCAGATGGCGTTACCATCCTGCAACTCTGGATGGACTGGCTTTTCCGTGATGCCAGGCGTTTATTGGGTCTTGAACATTCCTGACGATCATTTAATAGGAAGATAACTCTGTTTGTTATTTAGTCATCGCCCCATACTTTTCGCGTAAGACCCGCGCCACATCCGTCAGCGTGGGAACCACATGCATATTCGGGATATTAAATTCCGCCGCATGTTTCTTCACCAGATAACGGCTGCTGGTCGCCCAATGCTGTAAGGTACGGTTTAACTGCTCATATTCCGGCGCGGACTTCATCGAGTCGGGTAATCCGTATTGGATGTCCTCATCAATCTGCATAATAAAAGTCTGTCCACGCAGATGTGCGCCCAGAGCCGCCCAGCCTGTTTCGGTGAGCGCGGTAAAAGAGGGCAGCGCCGTCGTAAAAACCTGCACAATCGTTTCGCAGTGCGCCATGAAGTAGGCTTCCTGATCGCCATGTTCTGGATACCACCAACCGCCCGGCAAACGTGGATTAAAGTAGGTCACGCCCAATTCTTCTAAAACAGGGATAATATGATCTTCACGCCAGTCAGGGAATATCGACCCAAACAACACGACCTGCGGAATCGGCTTCTCTGCCATACGTTCCCCCTTAAATTTGAAAATAAGGCTTCATATTCCTGAATTCATTTTATTCTATTATAGAAACATCGCGGATTTTGTAACAAATTGAAAATAGGGTACGTGCCATAAACACATACCCTATTATTCATTGATTGGAGAGATACGCGGGAATCAATTCACGAAGCGGTATTTAATCAGTGTCCACAACGCAATCGGCCCGTCCGTCCAACTGATCTTCTTGCCCTCATCCCATTCGCGCCCGTTATAGGAAATCGGCACTTCATAGATACGAATGCGCTTTTTCAGCACCTTCGCGGTTACTTCCGGTTCGAAGTCGAAGCGCCGTGAATGAATGGTAATATCCCGCACAACCTCGGCGCGGAACACCTTGTAGCAGGTTTCCATATCGCTCAGGATGGCATTGTAGAGGATGTTGGTCGTGAAGGTGAGGATGCGATTCGCCACCATATTCCAGAAGTTCATGGCCTTGCGTGGGCCGCCGAGGAAGCGCGAACCATACACCACTTTGGCGATGCCTTCTTCAATGGGCTTCATCAGCACCGGATATTCGCGCGGGTCATATTCAAAATCCGCGTCCTGAATGAGAAACACCTCGCTGGAAGCCGCCCCAAAGCCGGTCACGACTGCCGCACCTTTACCCTGATTGCGATCATGGTACAGGATACGCACATTCGGACGATTCTGATCTTCGATACGTGCCAGCACATCGCGCGTGCCGTCCGTTGAGCCGTCGTCTACAATGATGATCTCGTTCGCCAGACCGACGGCTTCAACCCGGTTCAGCACTTCTTCTATCGAATACGCTTCGTTATAGCACGGGATGATAACGCTCAATGTCAGGTGCTGCTGACCGCTTCTATGATAAGCCTGCTCAAGATAGGGTTGCACGGACGATTATTCCTCTGGTACTTGACCATCTCGTATTTCCAAAACTCAATGCTGGAATTCAGCGCATGGAAACGATAATATCACAAAAAAATTGCGCGTGGAACGCCCCTAAAGTGAAGTGTACCTGGCCTAACAAGTGCCTAACTATACTGGAGTCATCTGTGCAGAATTCGATTGAACGCTATACTTAGGGAAAGCGGTGCTGCTGTGGGTCACCCAACAGCACGTCATACAGACACATCGAGGAGCGGAGCATGAGAATACCGAAAATTGGCGCTCTGGGATTATTGCTGATTGTACTTTTATTTGGCATGACATTGAGTTTCAGCACAACTCAGGCGCAGGAATTTGGCACGAACTGGTCAGGGACATTTTTTCCGACCAACAACTTTACCGGGTCAGGCGTGCCTGTCACCGGGATTAATGGTCTGAACTTTAACTGGGGAGGTGGGCCGCCCGTCATCAATGGTGTGGCCGTTCCCGGCATCGGGGCAGATAACTTCTCCGCCCGTTTTGTCTCCGCCCAAACATTCAATACAGGTGGATACACCTTCACAGTCGTTTCGGATGATGCGGTGCGGGTTTATATTGACGGGCAGCTTAAGCTGGATGATTTCAGTCCACACGCCGCCAAGACCGATACCTTTACTGCCAGCATGACCGCCGGACTGCACAGCATAACCGTCGAATACGCCGAAATTATCGATCAGGCCGTCTTGCAGGTTCAGTGGGGCTTCGGTGGTGCAGTCGGTACGGCTGGCCCCAGTCCAACCCCCGGCCCAACCAATACCCCGCTGCCGACAGGACTCCCAGCCATCCCCAATGGCGCGATCACCGCGACGGTCATTCGTGCCCCTGTCCTGAATGTCCGGGCAGGCCCATCGGTCTTCGCCGCACGGGTTGGCAGCATTCTGCGTGGACAAACCTACGCGGTAGTTGGACGTGACTCGAATGCGCGCTGGTTCCTGCTGCAATTGAGCGGTTTCCAGGCGTGGGCGCTCGGTTACTATCTCTATATTCCGCAGAATGAATTTAACCCGCCTGTAGTCAGTGACTTTGTCTTAGGCGGCAATCCCTCGGCTATATCCGGCGTAGTGGGTCAGTCCTTCTCCACACTGCGTCTGCGCGCACAGCCCAATGTCTACTCCGCCCAGATTGGGCGCGTGACATGGGGCGGCGCGTTAGGTATAACCGGACGCACACCCGGCGGCGATTGGCTGCGCGTGGTCTGGAAAGGCACGCAGGGATGGGTCGCTTCTGCCTGGGTGCGTATTGTCGAAGGTAACTTGAATGATGTGCCGGTTGTCACTGGCTGACGAACCGTAACACCTGCTATCGTGGGCGTGTTGATTACAACACGCCTTACGTATTTAATCTATGAGTACACATCCATTACCCCCTTCAACCCCCAATGAACCCTGGGTACTGCGCCAAACCTGGAGCAAACTGCTGTTCGCTCATTGGTCGCTGCCTCTGGATGTCCTGCGACCTCTCATCCCCGCCGCGCTCGACATCGATACGTTCGACGGACAGGCATGGGTCGGCGTGGTGCCATTTTACATGAGCGGCATTCGCTTTCGCGGCCTTCCCACCATCCCCACGACTGGCGAATTTTGCGAACTCAATGTACGTACCTACGTCACTCTGAATAATCACCCCGGTGTATGGTTCTTCAGTCTGGATGCCAGCAGCGCTTTAGCCGTGTTCGGCGCACGACAGGCTTTCCATCTGCCCTATTTCAATGCCCGCATGACCTTGGATGCCCAGCCGCAAACGATCACCTACACCGCGCAGCGTACCCATCGCGGTGTACCACCGGCGGAATTTTCTGCGGTCTATCAACCGATTTCGCCCGTTTTTACTTCAACGCCGGATTCACTGGAATTCTGGCTGACCGAACGCTATCATCTCTATACTGCTGACAGGCGCGGGAGAATTTACCGGGGCGACATCGAGCATCCCCGTTGGCCTCTGCAAAACGCGCAGGCTGACATCCGCCTCAACACCATGGCGCTGGCTGGCGGTCTAACCCTGCCCGATACACCGCCCCTGCTGCATTATGCCGAGCAGATGCAGGTCAAAACCTGGTTATTACAACCGGTCTATTAACATGACGCTCAATATTTATTTTTATTACACTAATTTCGCAGTACAATACCTATCCACTGGGTGGTAGTCAGGGGATAGAAGGCTAAATGGAAACCGCATCGCTTAGACAGGTTGAAAGTAACCTGTGGTTTCAAAACCGAATCCTGGAACAGATGCAGGAAGGCATTTGTCTCTCACGTAGAAGCGATGGCGGCATCGTTTATACCAGTCCCGTATTTGATCAGATGTTTGGTTATGGTCGTGGCGAACTCATCGGAAAGAGTATTGCCTCTACCACCGCCTTCAATGAAGACGAACTGAACGCACTGCTGGCGCAGATTGGTGAAAGTTTGCAGGAGCAGGGTCACTGGAAAGGCGAGATACGCAGTGTCCGTAAGGATGGCACACGCTTCTGGTGTGGCGCGTATATCAGCGCCTTTGACGAGGCCGAACTGGGAACCGTCTGGCTGGCTATTTGCGAAGATATCACCGAGCGCAAAGTCGCTGAAGATGACCGGGATCGCTTCTTCAACCTGTCGCTTGATTTGTTATGCTACATCGGCTTTGACGGCTATTTCAAACGGGTCAATCCAGCCTTTGAAAAAACGCTTGGTTTTTCCACTATGGACTTGCTGCAAAGTCCGTTTATCGATTATGTTCATCCAGATCATCAAGCCCCCACCCTGGAAGAATTAGCCGCGCTGCAAATGGGCGAAGTCACCGTCTATTTTGAGGTTCGCTATCGCCGCCTGGATGGTTCTTACGTATGGCTGGTCTGGAGCGCATATCCACTGCTTGAATCCGGGATGATTTTTGCGGTTGCCCATGACATCACCGAGCGCAAAATCGCCGAAGAAAACCTCAAACACAGCCAGATGCAGTTGGCGGAAGCCATGCATATCGCCCGTATCGGCAGTTGGGAATGGGACATCCGCACCAACAAACTCATCTGGTCAGACGAACTTCAACACATTTTTGGCATCTATCCCGCACAGCGAGTCGTCACCTATAAAGAGTACCTGGATCGGGTTTTGCCGGAAGATCGGGCTTACGCCAATGATATTGTTCGCGAGGCTGTCCAGAAGCGCACATCCTTTGATTTTTATCACCGCACCCGCCTGCCCAATGGCACTATCGGCACCATTCGGGGACGGGGACAGGTCATCACCGATGAAAACAACAAGCCCATCAAAATGATCGGCACCGCGCAGGATGTCACGCGCGAAAAACAGGCCGAAGCCGATCTGGCCGGACAGCATCATCTCCTGCATACCTTAATTGACACGCTGCCGGATTTCATCTACGTTAAAGATACTCGTGGGCGCTTCATCATCAGTAACATCGCTCACGCCCAGCGGCTCGGCACAACGCCCGAACAAATCGTCGGAAAATGGGATTTTGATTTCTATCCGGCAGAAATTGCCGAACGATTTTATGAGGATGAGCAAATCATCCTGCGTACCGGACAGCCCATCCTGCGGCGTGAGAGTATGGGGGTCGAAGACGACGGCACGCCCACCTGGCTGATGATGACCAAAGCCCCCCTGCGCGATCAGAACGGCAATATCGTAGGGGTTGTGGGAATCAACCACGATATCACCGCCAGCAAGATGGTACAGCAGGAAATCGAACTGGCGCGCAAACGGGCAGAGGAAGCCAATCACCTCAAAAGTCATTTTCTCACGACCATCTCGCACGAACTGCGCACACCGCTCAACGCCATCATCGGCTTCTCCGATATCCTGTTGAAGGGCATTTTAGGCCCGGTGAGCGAAAATCAACGGGAATATGTGCGCGATATTCTATCCAACGGTGAACATTTGCTGGCAATTATCAATGATCTGCTGGACATTTCGAAGATCGAGTCCGGGCAGTTTGAGCTGGAAACGATGCCAATTAATCTGAGTAAAGTGATCGCGCACATACGCAGCCGCTTACAGGGTTTGGCGGAGGCTAAGGGACTTGTATTCATAACTGACCTTGACCCGGCTTTACCGACCAGTGTCATGGGCGATGATCTGCGGCTCGAACAAATCCTGACCAATCTGATCGGCAATGCCATTAAATTCACCGATAAAGGTCAGGTCAAAGTAACTATCGAGAAGTTGACGGGCGACATCTGGCAAATCGCGGTTAGCGATACGGGTATCGGCATCCCGCCGGAAGCCATGAGCTATCTTTTCGATGAATTTCGCCAGGTCGATAATTCACTCGAACGTCCGTATGAAGGAACTGGTTTAGGACTGGCAATTGTCAACAAACTAGTAAAGCTTATGGGGGGCACAGTAGGGGTATCCAGCACCGTTGGCAAAGGCAGCACCTTTACAGTGCAGCTTCCGCTCATCCAGCAATAGTCGAAAGGCGCAACACATGATACCAATGCTGACTACCGACTCATCCACCTGGCGGGTTCTGGCTATAGATGACCGTCCGGATAATCTCAAATTGATTATGACCCTGCTGCGTTCCTGGAATGTGACCGCTGCCTCCGCCGACAATGCGGAACAGGCCATGATTCTGTTGAAGGAATTTGAGCCTAACCTCATTTTGCTCGATCTGGCGCTTCCCGGTCTGAGCGGTTGGGAAATCCATAAAATCATGCGCCGCCTGCCCGAACTGGATAATGTGCCCATCATCGCTTTAACCGCTTTGGCACGCCGCGAAGACATCGCTCGCGGTGAAGAAGCTGGTTTGGATGGCTATATCACCAAACCTTACCGGGTAGACGATCTCCACAACCAGATCGTCACGTATGTCAAAGCCTTTATCGAACGGCACAGCGGCGGTTCCTGATGACTCCCTACACCGGACACCCTGACCATTACATCCGTTTTATTGAAGAAATCTCGCTCACCGCCCTGCCCGCCATCCAGACCGTCTATTATGATGGCTGGGTACTGCGTTTCGCCGGGGGCTATACCCGCCGCGCCAATTCTGTGAATCCGCTCTATCTTTCGACGCTCGACATTGACGAAAAAATACGCCACTGCGAAAAACTCTACAGCGCGAAAAAACAGCCTACCTGCTTTAAACTCACCCCCACCTGTTTCCCTGCCGATCTCGATAAACAATTGGCCTTCCACAGTTACAAAGAGGAAAGCGGAGCCAGCATCCAGACCTGCGATTTGACACAGTTACAGGCAATACCATCCACGACCAGTATGGCGCTCCTGCCCGACGTGACCGACGAATGGCTGTCCGCTTACTTCGAACTCAACGGCAATCCTATCCGCCACATGCCCATCATGCGCCAGATTTTGAACAGCATGACACCACAAAAATGCTGTGCCGCGCTGTATCAGGGACAGCAAATCGTCGCGCTCGGACTCGGTGTACAGGACAGGGGCTATCTCGGCCTGTTCGACATCGTGACCCATGCCGGATTCCGCCGTCAGGGCTTGGGCGAACAGTTGATGCTCACGCTGCTCAATTGGGGCAAAGCCAACGGCGCACAGCAGGCCTATCTACAGGTCAGAACCGATAATGACCCCGCGCTGGCGCTCTACGAAAAACTCGGCTTCCACGAAATCTACCAATACTGGTACCGAACGAAAGAGTTATAAAACCGTCTCTATTTTGAAATGAAACCTAAACTTTTCACCTGTTATCATCTGATTATCAGGTAACAATTCGTAATGTCTGCTGATCGAATTCCACTGCTTTTCATCCTTGCCCTGTCACTTCTGGCTGTAATATGGGTATTTTCCGTTACACGCCCTGCATCCGGTTTATCACGGAAAACGATTTTCAGGGTTCGAGGTCTTGCTGTTTGCTTTTGGGTCTTATCATGCTTCTTGATAATTCCATCCTTGCGTACAGTGCCTGTCAATCCACAGCTATTTCAAAATGATAACTGCCAGATTTCCTGCTGGAATGGTGTCACTGTCGGCAAAACGAATGTGGATGATTTACGCGAAATTTTGCAGGCTCAGTATCGCCATGTTGAGGAAAATGAATCGCATGTCTGGTCAAATGATGGTGACTGGAGAATTTTTGACATTCAAACCGATGACGGAATGCAGATACACATTGATACTAAAGGTGGTTTTGTCTCCCAAATTGCATTGACGGCCAATACCTTTTCACTTTCGCTGAATGATATGCTTCATCTGCTCGGTCAAACAAACTTCGCGACAGTTTACGATGTTCCAGAGATGGTTGGCAATATTCTTGGTGAAACGATGGTCGAAAATCGTTCAATAACCATCTTTTATCCAGACAGTGGATACATACTAACCGCAGCTTTACCATCACAGTCATCGAAGCATCGTTGCATTTCTGGTGATGAACTTATCAACGCTATTCAAATCGTTGAAGCAGGTACAATCGATCAGTTACTTGCACATCTTGACAGCCCACCTGTTGCAGTGCCCTATCCAACCAATAACTGGCAAAACGATCTTCTCAAGAACTTGAAACCATTATCCGCTTTTGCATGTTCTACTACCTAGAGTCGATTTACCCTGAACACCGCTTTTCTTTACTAAAAACCAATCACTAACAACTAACGACTCACTCCAACATATGCGCAATTTGCTCGGTATGGTTCACATCATGCAGCGTTGTATTGATTGCCAATTCCATCACGGTAATCTCGCCGGAATGTGGATGCACACCTTTCCGCGCCCACTGCTCCGATGTTAAATCCGCCAGCAAATTGATAAACCGCTGCCGCATCTCCAGATACTTATCCAGCACTGTGGCTAAATCCTGACTGGCATACCCGCGCCGTTTGACCAATTCATCCTGATCGTATGGAGTCAAAATCGGTTTGGCTTCGGTCAACATCCGCCCCGCTCGTCCGCAGAAAATATCCTCGAAATCATACAGATGCCCGACCACTTCCACCACGCTCCAACCGCCCTCTCCATCCCGGATACTTTGCGCCTGTTCCGCGCTCACGCCCTGCAAAATAGCCTTCAGGATGACAGGTGTTTTGCGCATCGAACGCAGCGCTTTTTCCGGCGTAAACATCGGCATGGTTCTTATCCTCCCTGTTGATTCGTCACGATTTTACCGCGCCGG
>JBGAGR010000178.1:0-16976 GCA_044226645.1 Aggregatilineales bacterium | reverse complement strand
AAGCTGTGGTACATCCTCGAATATGTCTGGGCATTCGTGCTGTTCATCATCAAGCTGACGCAGTTGGAGATGAAGCAGCATTTTGATGTGATCCACGTCCACAATATGCCGGATTTCCTGATTTTTACTGGATTCGTCCCCCGTCTGCGCGGCGCGAAACTCATCCTCGATCTGCATGACCCCATGCCGGAATTGTTCATGTCCAAATATGATCTGGAACGCGGGACGATTATCCGCATTCTGGAAATCGAGGAACGCATTTCCTGCTGGTATGCCGATGCGCTCATCACAGTCGATCAATCCTTCAAGGATATTTTCATCCGGCGCGGTGTACGCGGCGATAAAATCACCATCGTCCGCAATATGCCCGATGACAGCCTGTTCGCTATCTCGGAATCCGTCGCCAATATCCATCCGCCAAAAGATCGCTTCGTGCTGATCTTCGCCGGGACAATTGCCGAACGCTACCGCATTGTCGATGTCATCCGCGCGGTCAAGAAAGCGCAGGCGCAGGTTCCGAATATTCTCCTGCGGTTGGTCGGCAAGCTGGATAAAGAAGGCGCGTACACACAGGAATTACAAGCGCTGACCAAAGAACTTCAGCTTGAAAACGCGGTTGAATTTCATCCCCCTGTGCCGCTGGTGGAAGTCCCTAAACTCTACCGTCAGGCGCATCTCGGACTCGAACCCTCGCGTCACGACCCATACACCGACTATGTCCTGCCGCTCAAGCTGCTGGAATGTGTCGCGTTGGGAGTCCCCTGCCTGGTATCGCGCCGTCCCACCATCGAAAATTACTTCACCAATGAGGACGTGGCCTACTTCGAACCGGGCGATATTGATGGCATGGCAGCCCACATGATCGAACTGGCACACTCGCCAGAAAAATTAGAGAAACTGGCGGCGAATTCCCGGCGTGTCCTTGAACGATATAATTGGCCTCAGGAAAAGGCTTCTTATTTTGGTTTGTTATCGTCTCTGACGGGGAATAGATAGAACTATGGTCAAGCGGATTGTTACGATAAGCGTACTCTTACTGTGTCTGGCGTGGGGATTCGTCGCCGCACAGGATGAAGAACCCCAATACAAAGTGGAACAGGTTAATGCCCGCGTGATGGTCACGGGCATTGTCTGGGCATCTGACGGGCGCATGTTCTGGACGGAAAAAGATGGCACAGTCGGCACGATGAGTCCGGATGGGGTCGAGCAGGAAGACCCGGTGGTGAAGGTGGAAGTCTGGGGCTTGAACGAAGATGGATTACTGAGCGTCGTTCTCGATCCCAAATTCGACGAGAACCACTATTTCTACATCTTCTATACCGCCCCTGTGAGCGTCGATAATCCAGCCATCGCGGATTTAATCATTCGCTACACCTATACCGAAAAAGATGGTGTCGGCACAGGAGAAGACCCTCAGCGTATGCTGCGTGTCGAGATTCCCACCGTAGACCGCAATGAGCATAACGGCGGTAGGATGAAATTTGGCCCGGATGGCTACCTGTACGTCTCGATTGGCGATATGGGCGACAAGAACCAGCCGCAAGACCTTAACCTCATCGGCGGCAAAATCCATCGCTTCTCAGTTTCAGGTACCAACCTGCTGCCCGCACCCGGCAATCCCTTTATTGGCAGCAGCATCTGGGCATACGGTGTCCGTAACACCTTTGAATTTGACTTCGACCCGATGGGCGGTCTGTTCGGCACCGAAAATGGCCCGGACTGCGAGGATGAAATCAATCGCCTTTTGCCGGGTAAAAATTATGGCTGGACAGCCGATATTAACTGCGATCAGCCCCTTGCTATTCGCCAATCGGTTGGTCTGAAGCCCTTCGTAACGTGGACACCGACCATCGCCCCAACGGGCATCATTTACTATACGGGCGAAGCTTTCCCAGAATGGCAGAATCAGGTCTTCTACTGTTCATGGAAAGTCGAACAGCTCCGTCACTATAAACTGAACGACGACCACACCGCATTCGTTGGCGACTCAATTCAGGTGGACATCCCCGGCGACTCGCACTGCACGATTGATGTGGCGCAAAGTCCTGAAGGTTACATATACTATTCAGATGTGGCTGGCATTTACCGTGTCATCCCTAAATAGATCGCTCTAGGCCAATGGCGTTATAGGGGAGAGTCTGTGATTCTCCCTCTTGCTTGCCTGATAAATCAAAAATCGTCTCATCAACTTTCCGCCCTGGCGAGACTTATCGCCCATTGCGTACCTTCTTGTTTTTTCTCTTAATAAATAACAGTTTTTACCGTTGGATGGGGTCTTAAGGGGAATACAGATGAAGGTACGTTTTTTATTGCTCGCCTGCACAGTGCTTCTGGCTGCCCTGCTCTCTACAGCAGTCACTTTTGCTGCGGATGTCACCGTCGGTACAGGGACACCGGGAAGCTGCACCGAAAGCGCATTTAACACCGCTTTTGCCACTGTCCAAACCTCTAATGGAACGCTAATCTTCAACTGCGGCGCTGCACCGCATACCATTACTTTCACTTCTCGCAAGATGGTTAACGAGAGCATCACCATTGATGGCGGCGGCCTCATCACCCTGAGCGGCGGCGGAAACACCACCGTCTTCGAAATCAACGATGATGTCCCCCTGCTCACCCTGAAGAATCTGACCATCGCTAATGGAAAGGCTACAGCACCCACAGCAGCGGGTGTTTGTGGCGGTAATGCCTGTGGTGGTGGAGTTCGCGGTCATTACCGCGCCAGCCTGACCGTCATCAACTGCACCTTCACCAATAATCTGGCGGTAGCCTCTGCCATCGTCAAACTGAAAAGTCTGGATTACGGCGGCGGCGCAATCTATATGCACACCGGCACTCTAACCGTCGAAAATTCGACCTTCACCAATAATCAGGTGACGAATGGTTCCGGCGGTGCGATCCACCTGCTGCACAGCAACGCCTTTATCAGCGATACAACCTTCGACGGCAACCACACCAACTACTATGGCGGCGCGATCTACACCGATGGCACAATCAATGATGGTAACGGGATTACGGATGACGGACTGTTGAACTTCACTCGTGTGACCTTCAGCAATAACTACAGCCAGGGTCAGGGCGGCGCAGTTTTCAATTACATGTATATCAACCGCCAGACCAACATCCTCGCCAAATATCAGGATGTGCGTTTCATTGATAACACGATCAACCCGGATCTGGTAGGCGATGCTTACGGCGGGGCACTGCGTATCGGCAATGGGCCAGCGCAGATCTACAACAGTTACTTTTCTGGCAACACAGCACAATTATCGGGCGGCGCGATCTGGACAGCCGAGGCCGCCACTGTTGGAGTCTGGAACTCAACCTTTTTTGGCAATGAAGCCGTTGACGATTTTGAAGGCTTCGGCGGCGCAATTCATGTCAGCAGCAGTGGATTATTCAGCATCACCAATGCGACCTTCGCCAACAATCAGGCTGGCGAGTTTGGCGGCGCGATCTGGAGCAAGGGCAGTAATGTCAGCCTGGTAAACGACATTTTTGAGGATAACCGCGCCTCTAACCTCTGGGACACGAGCCAGACTTGTGACATGACCTATAGTAATGTCCGTAACAGCATCCAGTGGCCGCCCTTGATGCCGGGTGATAAGAAATGTGGAGCAAGCATCAGAATTGTTGATCCGGTTCTGGCTGGCCCCTTCCTTGAAGAAGGCTTCACCGAAACGATGGCTCTGGGGGATAACAGCGCAGCCATTGATGCTGCCGACAGTGCCTACTGTCTGGAGACTGACCAGCGTGGACGCTATCGCACCTTCGATGGCAACTGGGATGGCAAAGGTGGCTGCGACTTCAGTGTGCCTTCTGCGCTGAACGCCCCACCCTACCGCAACGTATTCACCACTGCTGGCGCGACACTGACATGGAATCGTGTCCTGTGGGCGACTAACTACGAAATCCAGGTCGATAACAACCCGGATTTCTCATCGGTCAATCAGGACATTGTGGTGGATGGCAGCACCTTCTCCACGACAACTGGTTCTGATCAGGAAGGGGTTTACTACTGGCGAGTCCGTGCTCAGGATGGGAGTGGTCATTGGGGTGGATGGAGTACACCGGATACTTTCCTGATGACACCCTGAACTAACGCTCTACAGCATTTAAGACTGTGCCTTTTTTGCTCGCCAAAAAATACTATGCGTTACGATCATTCCAGCCCGATCTGAGGAGCGCTGCCCGCGCCTGAAAATCGGGCTGCTGCTCCCCTTTATAATCTCGCCGCCCATCCCGACTGCGGAAGACATCGCCGCTGCTCATCTCCTCGATGTGCTTGCCATGCCGCTTGCCGATCTGGACAAAATGCCGCCTCTCGGACGCATCCCCGTGTTTTTTCAGATGTCGGCGCAGGACTTTGTAGCCGAACTGCCAGCGCTTCCCGCGCTGCTGATCGAAGAAATGAATGCGTCCAGTTTTCCGCCCGTCAGCATTTAAATAAACAGGCTCGGATGCTTCAATTCTGCGATTCACGGCGGCGCGTACTTTACGGCGCTGGCCTGAATGGGGATGTTTTTGCGGAGCAGTCGGTGTTTTGTAACGATTCGATGTGCGCCACGAAGCAAAAACGGTCTTTCCATCCTCCTCTAAACATAAATAAGCATGACCCGGAATCAGCGGATTGTGAATATCACCCTGCTCGGCGTAGCAGGCTTCCGGTTGAATCCCGCTGATCTGTTCCCATCGAATCAACTGGCGTGTACTGCGACCCCAGAGCTGCTGCAAGCGGGCGCGGCTGATGCGCATGAAACCATATTTCGCCGTCCGCTGTGCCATCCACGCCGCGTACATTCGTGCCTGAGCCGCTTCTAAATCCCCCGACAAATCCAGATACACCCGCTCTGCGCCCGGTTGGTCGGTTTCAACGCGCTCGGCCTGTTTGCTCCATTCGCGTCCGGTGAACAGCTCGGCAAGCCGCACCCAGCCCGTCAGACTGACGAAAACGGATTTGCCATCACCGTAAAGCCGCCAGTACAGACCACTCCCCTGCCGCAGGATATGATCGAAAGTGCGTTTGCTGCCAATAACGCCCAGACCGCGTACATACTCCCACAGCGCCGCTTTATTCACCCTGCCCGACCCATCCTTATCGAACGCACGCGCATAACTCCACAGCCGCATTTCGGAAAACTCCCGCCGCGCGATGCTCAACCGCAGCAGTTCCACATCAACCGCAATAGATTCAACACGCGGTTTTTCATCTTGATAACAATTTTGAGATGTTAAAGGAGCATCTGGGTTTGTAGGGGCGGTTCGGGAACCGCCCTCCCCTGTTTTATCGGTAGGCACATAATCCGGCGCAGGCTCGTTTTTCTTCGGCAAAAAATAACTGAGCGGATAACCCGCCAGCATGAGTGTGGGAGCGCCCTTATAGAGCCTGAGCGAAAATGATGATTCCCAGGGATTCTCACCCGCTTTGAATTTCGCGCGGCAGTTATCCTCAATAAATGTGACCTCTGCACCGAGTTCCAGCCCTTCCAGCACCAGCGGATCCTGTTTCGCCAGCGCTCTTTTCAGAGCCTCATTGCCAAACATCCCCGCGACGATTCGTTTGTTCTGCTCCTCCTCGGCCTCAGAAAATGAATATGGATCATACGCATAACGGGATGACTTATTCGGGATACGGTAACGCCCTTCAGGGGGTGTGGGCTTACGGGGAGTCCGTTTGCGGTAGTACCGTCGGCTCATGACGCAGCCCCCTGAGCAATGCCTGCTCGGTTTGGGGTAACTGCCTCATTTGCAAAACGATAACCGGAATTTAACAAAATAAAACCCATCTACCACCGCAGACGGGTTGCAATCGTCAGAATTCCTCGCTATACTATGAAATGTAAAAGCGAAGAAGTCCGGGAGCGCTTTTAGTGAGCCGCCCCGGCGGTTTACTGAAGGCCATCTGTGTTAGCTTTCCGGGCGTTGACAGATGGCTTCTTTTTTTTCTATAGAGTGTGTAGTGGCACTCGCGTGCCTGTATGTCCTCAAATCCCGAAGTTGAAAGCTCCAAAGTAACCTACCACTTGGTTACTTTTTTATTTCATCCCCTCCGTTAAACCTCCCTCCACGCTGGGGAGAGGGGCTTAACGGTAGGGATGAATTGGAATTCTCATCAACTTTTAATCTTTGGGCGAGAACCCCATTTTGTCAGATTGTCTACATAAGACTCCTGATAGAAAAACCAATTTCATACGATTTTTATTAATGCCCGGAAACACGATTTATCGCGTTTCTACGGCGGAAATATGCAGATTTAGCCACTCACCCGGAAACAAAAATGGGTGTCACACCCATTTGTTGGAGGTGACACCCATAGTCTTTTTTGTTATACTATGGTTGTGAGTGTACTTCGAGTGGTATCAAGTACATTCACTTATGGATGTGCCCTCAAACGGGTAGTTAAATGGGTACATTCACGTGTCGAACTCGTGATTGGAGTTCGGCCCAAACGCGAAATCCCTTGGCGGGACCTCGGCTGGGAAGCGAGCTATATGCTCGCTTTTCGGTTTTTTAAGCCGAATTGTTACAGTATAGCGCCCAATTTTGACTCCTGCAACTGAGTCTTTTCAGCACTCCACGCTCATCACAAGATTAGAAAATTGTTACATCCACGCGCGAAATTCATTTTAGAACGAATGAGCTACCCTGTCCAGCGCCGATGGTTCGAGTTTTCTAACGCAAGCCTCCCCTGCTTTCCCAACTTCGTCAAATAGTCGAAATCGGTCTTGAGCATCAATTACGGGATTTCAACCAATTCGCGCCCACTACATAAGGCTTCCAACGCATCTTCCCCAGAGTCGCCAACTTTGAGCATAAACTCATCATAAACCCCGTAGACTGCCCTTCCGGTGTCATGAGTAGTTCAATATGCCTCTCATGCTTTTCGGTTTTTTTCGCAATACACATCGTTGTCAATGCATATTATTTTTTCTGAAAACTGGGGTCAATTGTTGCCCCAAGATCTACAGGCATAGCGAGAAAGTCATTGATATGAAGACCGCCAATTTTGAGGACAATCCTGGACAACCCGCTTGAGAGTCTTTCGGCACACCACCCCTACGTGAAAAGATTAGAAAAATCACTCATTTTTCCCTCTCTCCTCCTGAATTTCAGCTTTTCTCTATTCCCATTTTCCCCAAACTGCGGAAATCCATTTTCGCCAAATAGTCGAAATCGTCTTTTGAATGAAGGATTATGTGCCGCATCGTCCAGCGCCGACGGTTCGAGTTTTCTAACGATAGCCGATGCTCGGTCGATTTCTCCAAACTGCGGAAATCCGGCAATCTTGTGTTTTCCCATTTCGTCAAATAGTCGAAATCGCCCTCTGACTCCCCTCTCCAGGAGCTTGCGAGTGGGGAGGGGCTGGGGGGAGGGGTAAAACTGGCAGCTTAATCGTAAACACTGTCCCCTGCCCTGCCTTACTTTCTACCGACAAAGCTCCCTTTTGCAGCATCGTCAGTTGATAGGCGATGCTCAACCCCAACCCGCTCCCGCTGGTCAGCTTGCGGTTGCGGCTGCGGTCAACACGGAAAAAGCGCTCGAACAGATGCGGCAGAGCCTCCTCCGGTATCCCCTGCCCCGTGTCGATGATCTGGATTGATACCGCCTGCGCCTCACATCCGGTTTTAATCGTCACCGATGCGTCGGTGGGTGTGTGCTGTAGGGCGTTATTCATCAGGTTGCCCAAGACCTGTCGCATCCGGGGCGGGTCAATCATCACAATCGGCAGGCGGGTATCCCGTTCCAGAATCAACTCGCGCCCCTGCTGTTCGGCGGCGATGCGCCAATGCTTGTAAATGCTGTCCAGAAAAACGCTTAAATCCGTCGGTTCCGGCTGGACGGTCAACTGCCCCGCATCCAGCAGCGAGAGCGTATGCACATCATTCACCAGACGGCTTAACCATTCCACCTCGTCCTGCAAACTTTGTGCCGATTCTTCCGGCGTTTGCAGTCCGGCCTTGATCCCCTCGATTTCCAGCGTCATCACACTCAGCGGCGTGCGTAAATCATGGGCGATGTCCGCCATCAACTGCTTGCGTAAGGTCTGCTGTTTGATCAGATCATCCGCCATCTGGTTAAACGCCTGTGTCAGTTCGCCTAGTTCATTGCTGCCGTAGACGCGGATATGCTGCGACCATTCCCCACCTGCCAGCACCTTGACCCCGCGCGTTAATGCGGCGACAGGGGCGCTGATCTGCCCGGACAGCCATAAGCCGATCACAATCGTCACGCCTGCCGAGATCAGGCTCGCCAGCAGCAGCGCCGTATTCACATTGTCGAGAAGCTGCCGCTGTGCATCATCCAGCACGCCCAGCGCCGCCCCCACCACCAGCACCCCCACCTGCTCCTGCTTATTCGAATAAATCGGAACCCCCCGCGCGATAGTTGCCGCCGAGAGTGAGCGTCCTTCTGCTTCAGTGGTATTGGCGGCAATCACTGCGCCGCTCGTATCGGTCAGGATGACCTGTGCCGCGCCCGGTTCAAATAGAGCCTGGATACCCCTTCTCGGCCCTTGTACGACAGGATTTTGATCGGTCTGGTTGTTCTGGTTATTTTGACCGTTCTGCCCGTTTTGACCGTTCTGCCCCTGTGGCACTTGCATCCCGATGGGTGGATTCGGAAAGCCTTGCCCTGGCAGCGGCTCATTGAACAGCGTATCTACCCCGTCCCATGATTGATTCCGGTTGTAGTAATTGGCGAAACGGTTCGCGATGACGTTCGCCTGCTGGTTGCCCTGCGCCGTCACCAGCAGGGTTAGCCCATACTCCGTCGCGTTGCGGGTAATCACCCCGATCACAATGATCGGAATCACCAGCAGCGGCACATAACTCAGCATCAACTGCTGCCGTAAACGCATCATCTATCCCCTCTCGGTGTTCTATGTGTCTTGGCGGTTCAATTTGCCTTTCAGTCCTGTTTTCCCGCGAACCGATACCCGATCCCATACACCGTCAGGATGTAAATCGGGTCTTGCACATCCGGCTCGATCTTCCGCCGCACTCATAGGCCGCGTAATCGTAACCCAGCGCCTCGGTAATCAACTGCTCGCGGGTGAACGCGATGCCCGGATGTTTCATTAGCGCTTCCAAAATCTGGAACTCGGTGGGGGTCAGCGTCACAGGCTGACCATCCAGCGTGCAGCTTCGCGCTGCTGTATTCAGGCTCAATCCGCCGTGTGTGATGCCCTTCGGCTCCACCGCCAGCATCCCGTTCGCCCGCCGCAGGAATGCCCGGATTCGCGCGATCACTTCACGCGGGTTAAACGGTTTGGTGATGTAATCATCCGCCCCCATCTCCAGCCCGATCAGCCTGTCCGTGTCCTCGATTCGCGCCGTCAGCATCAGAATCAGCACATCCGAACGCTGGCGGATAATCCGGCAGATGTCCAGCCCGTCCATATCCGGCAGCATCAAATCCAGCAGCACCACATCTGGCTTCTCTTTTTCTGCCAATGCCAGCCCTGTCCTGCCGTCATTGGCCTTGATGACCGCAAAATTGGCCTGTTCCAGAAAAGTCCCCAGCCAATCCGCGATCTTTTTCTCGTCCTCGATGATTAAAACTCGTGCTGCTGCATTCATGATGTGTTTGAAAAATCGAACCTTAATTTAGAAAATCTGTGCTAAAATAAGACATTGTTGTAGGGGCGCAGCACCGCTGCGTCCCCTTCTCTACCAATAGTATCGCTTACCTTGACTCACTTACGCTTGATTCATCTCGTTCTTGTTTATCTTGGTTTCTTGACTGGAAGCTGGAAACCCAAATTGCAGCAAAGTTTGCGGCAGCAGACATTTATCCGCCGCCGCCGCATCAACACGGGGAACAGCCGCCATTTTCACCGATTTTCATCCCCTTCCGCCGCCATTTCCGCCATCAGACAATGGGCTTCAGCCCACTGTCTTTACTGGAAGCTGGTAGCTGGAAACTGGCAGCTTCCCTACGCACTCGGCGTAGGGGTTGCCACACCCGGAGGTGTTCCGCGCGGCTGTTGTCCACCAGGGCCACCTGCGGGAGGCGCACCACCACCGAATCCGGTATCCGTTTGCGGCTGGCTCAAATCCAGCGCGATGTCGAAAACGGCCTTGTATCCGTCGTCCGTCTCGACCATATCCAGCAGGAGTTGATCGCCTCCGTTCGCGTAGATACCGTCGTTATCGTTCCGTGTGTTGCGGATTCCCTTGCTCACGTAAGGTGCTTTCGTGAATACCTTATCCGTGAGTGTATCATCGAAGAACAATTGAGAAGTGAACTCGTAGCCAGCATCGGATGCCGGATCAGTGCGGATTTTGAAGTGAATATGCACCGTTCGGCCTGAATACCAGCCGGGATAAATGGTGATGAATGCGGCTTTTCCATCCGCATCAGTGACCTGGTAGCCGCGTAACCACTTCTGTCCCTTGGTACTGAAACCGGGGTCATCCACATCTGAATACGCCCCTGTCGCGTCGCAGTGCCAGATGTCCACCTGCGCCCCTTCCAGCGGAATGCAGGTGCTTCCGGTCATCTGGGACACGCGGAAGGTCAGGTACAGGGGAAGACCGTCTCTCACACTGTTGTCCGTCGGGTCGATGCGAATATCGGAACGGTTCAGCATTTCATCGACAAAATACGGCCCTTCAGTCTCCGCTGGGCGTACCACGCAGGCTGGGAGCGATTCGGTGGCTTCCGGGGTTATTTCTGGCGTGGTTTGGTTAAAACTAAGCTGTTTGAAGCCAGTCGCCGCGAGTACCGCTGCCCCTGCTCCACCCAGCATCACCAGCACTTCGCGTCGGCTCAGTACCCGGCCTACGGGCTTATCATCATCAAATTCGTCTAACGGTTTCACGGTTCGTCCTTCTATGGATACTTGAACAAGGAGCCGCAGCTCCCTGTTCTTTCAGATCATGGATAGATAGTGATGGTTGTTCGGGATAAGCTTGTCAGAACTTGAATTTCCCGTAGGGGTGCAACATGTTGCACCCTGCTCTCCCGTATATGGATTGTTTAGGCGTTCGGTGTAGCGGTCACATCCGGCTGCTGGGGTGCAGTCGGCGCGTTTGGCTGACCGAAACCCGACGGAGGATTGGGCATACCCTGCCCGTTCTGTCCACCCATACCGTTCTGGTTGCCGCGCTGTCCAAAACCACCCATTGGGCCATTCTGGTTGCCGCCCTGTTGACCGGGGCCGCCCATCGGGCCGTTGCCCATGCCGAAACCGTCGCCGCGTCCGTCATGCGTGTCATAGACCCACTGCCCGATTTGAACGGTCAGTTGTGAAAGGCGACCATCCGCCTGTGCCTGAGTGATGAGACCTTCCTTCACATCAGCCGCGAAAGCATCTGTATAAGCCTTGGTCACGGCATCAATCACGGTCTGAACATCTACGCCCTTGTCGGTAGCAATCTGGGCAATCGCGCTGCCAGTCTGTTGAGCCTTCACCAGATCGGCGCAGCTTATACCGAGCGCTTCCGCCGCCGCAGCTTCACGATTCACCTGATTATAGGGTGAAAGGCGCATACCCATCCGTCCAGCACCATTCAAAGCGGGTGCATTGTCCATCGCTGTGGTGATCGCATCGTACTGCACCTGAGTGAGCAAACCGTCCGCTAATGCCTGATCGAGATCAGCTTTACGCTGGGTCGAAAGTGCGTCCTGAATGGTCTGCAAATCGATGCTCTTGTCAGCCGCAAGCTGAGTCACGGTTTTCCCGCTCACCAGCGCCAGCCGCAGTTCTGCCGGAGTCATGCCCAGTGCCTCAGCAACCGTGTCTGTCGGATTAGAGGTCGAGCAAATCAGCATCCCGCCCCCTGCCCCGCGTCCGCGAAGTACATCGTCAGCTTGTGCCGAGCTGTCTGCGGGTTGAGGGGCACTATCGCTGGATTGCGATTGAGCGAATACCGGAACCGCCGCCGCGCCTGCGATCATTAATCCGGCAATTGGGGCTATCCATCGTTTCATCTTGAGTATCTCCTTATGTTGTATCGGTCTACGCTTTCAATGTAGCGAAAACTTGTGAAGAACTTTCGAAGATGCATCGGAAGGATTGTGAATTTTGCGTTATCGCGTGTGTGAGGGAGCTTTTGCGGGGAGCCGGGATGCCAGAAGCTAAAAGTGCAAAGTCTAAAGTTGAAAGCTTTTGAGCCGAAGTATTGATTTTTCGGCATCATACTTTGAACGCTTCACTTTATACGCTTGACGGCTGGTTTAATTGGCCTTCAGATTCAAAGTGACGAAAATTTTATTGAGATCGGCGACACGGAAAGGCTTGGCGAGAAAAGCATTCGCGCCCCGATCCATCGCCGCCTGTGTGTATTCCTGCGTCCCATGCGCGCTGATCATCACGAACGGAATCGCGTCCCATTCGGCATGGACGCGCACTTCTTCCAGAAATTCCATCCCGTCCATAAGTGGCATACGAAAATTGCTCAGGATGGCATCTGGCTCCCCGGCGGAGAGCAGATCAAGCCCTTCTTCACCGTTGCGCCCTGCTACAACTTCGAACCCCCACTGCTCTAATACTGTTTTGAGCAGCATGGTGATGTCGGCATTGTCATCGAGAACTAAAATCCGTGACATAATGATTTCCACAGCCTCTACATGGTCGTTCAATAGGATTATAGACCAATAGTTGTGAAATAATTGATTTAGGTTGATTTACAATTTAGGAAATTAACGGAATATTCGCTTTTGGAGTTCAGCCTGAGGGGAGAAAGAATTGGGGCGCATTCACGCGCCCCACACGATCAGCTTGATTTTTCTTTCTTCAAGCGTGCCAGTGCAAAACGGATGCCGCCGACAGCATTCATATCGACTGGATGCAGCTTTTTGGTGGTTTCGTGCTTTTTGCGGTCAAGGATTTTGTCGCCGTACCATTTTTTCAGGTGATCTTCGACCAGTACCGCCCCTCCCCCGACCAGAATCACCGATTTGATCCCCCGGAATCCGTTGAACACACCATCGCCGATGTTGTTGGCAATCCACTCGGCATAACGTTCGCGGTATTTGTCTAGCAAGGGCTTCAAATCGGCTTCATATCCAGCAGCCCGCAGCATGAAATCTTCACTGACTAGGCCTGAGCGAATGATACGATCAATATCTTCAACAACCAGATTGGCAAAATCATCCCCTTGTTTGTGAACCACTCGCAGTAATGGTTCGCGAATATGGACATGAACACCACCGGCTTCCCATGTCGCATACTCTAAAGACTCTGCATTGAAGTTACCATTCACCAGTTTTAGCGCATCTAATGTGTGCGCCCCTAAATCCAGAATCACCACCTCACTGTCAAGAATGTCTGAAGGAACATGTTTGCCACGATCATCGAGCATGAAGCAAGCTGCTGCGCCGATACCCTCCGGCCAGACAGTAACTTTCTCATAACTCCACTGACGTGCCTTTTTATCGCCTTTTAAACGGATTGTTACTTCGCCCTTATCGCTCATAAAGGCGCGTTCAATATGAGTCTTAAGCTGCCCATAGAGTCCAGGCGGCGCAAACAGTGTTAAATCTACAGTTCCATCCTTGATACCAAGTTTGGCCAGCGCTACCGCTACTAAGAATTGATGGAACTCATTGCCATAACGGTTGGCTCCCATATGGCGTTCGAGGGCGCGGCGCGTAACTCGGATGACATCATCCCCCGTCACATAGCGATGCCCATTCCAGTCCACATAGTCGTAATCCAGTTCCCATTCTTTGCCGAGTCCAAGGCTGTCTCCGCTGGCAGCAGCCCGGACAGAGGGTTCGTAAAATGTTTTGTGATTGCCGTTGGGGCGTGCAAGGACAGCGTTTGTGCCGCCGTTACCCGCATCAACTGAAACAATTTGCTCGGTCATATCACTCATCCTTTTTCTGCTGAATGCTAAAAGCGGCATCCAGGAAATTAGCTGTTGCGTTGGATTTTGTAGTCGTGTCCCGCTGGATGACAACCGCTTCGTCATCATCATCAAAACTAGGCATAGCCATCTGTGGCAGCGCCAGTGGTTTAGCGCTGCCATTCTTGAAGGTGGATTTCGCTTTCGAAATTTCTGCGGTTGCTAGTTTGGGAACAGGCGGCTGCATGGCGGCGAGTTGATTGAGGACACGCTGCATCCCAATCTGTACGGCCTCCTGTATAGTCTGCTCGATGCTGTCATTCGCATTGGCGCGCGGGGGTTCCGGTTCGCGCGGTTCAAGCCCCGCCAGTGGCAGTTCCAACTGCTGCGGCCCGGCGGGCGGCGGTGGTTCAGGAGCAGCTTCCATCGCGGCGGTCATATGATGCTGAAGCATCTGGCGGAATTGTTCAATCAGGTCATCTGGCTTGGGCATAAACTGTTTACGAATTGCAGGGAACAATTCGAACAAAACTGATAGATCTTCCTCCCCTAACGTCCAAAACAGACGCAGTGCATTGCGAATCACGTTGGGCAACTGCTGGGTTCTCCGCAGGTATTCGACGTATTCCATCAGGCGGAGGTCTTCCACGACATCATAAAAAAGCGTGAATCTAAATTCTTTCTTCCGCCGGGATTGGGTCATAGCCATAGAGCATTCCGCCGTATACTGCCGCCGGATTGCACATCATGTTCACCGTATCAATCCAGACGGTTCGATCAGACATTTCAATCATGCTGTCCCTGCTGGATACCGAATGCAGCGGCGAGAAAATTGGATGTACCACCCGCCTCTGCTTGAATATCCCTCTGAATGATAATTGTATCCCCATCATCCGAGCTTGGCATAGCGAGTTGTGGTACGGAAAGGGTTTTAATATTTCCCGTAGGCGGAGATTCTAATTTCGGGATTTCGGGAATCACTGGCTGATGTTGCATGAGCATCTGACGGAATTGCTCGATGAGTTCATCCCCTTTTGGCATGAATTGGCTGCGCAATGAGGGGAAAAGCTCGAATAAAACAGACAAATCCCCCTCGCCTAACGTCCACATCAAGCGCAGGCCGTTGCGAACGGACTTGGCAAACTGGCGCGTTTTCCGCAAATAATCGATATAGTCCATTAACCGTGTATCTTCAACAAGATCATGGTAAAGCCAGAATTTGAACTCTTTTCTTGGGCGATAGCGTCGCTGAGTTGTCATTTTGTTTCCCTCAAGGTAGCTGGCGGTCTGGAAACCTTATAGAAATCAAAAAACTTATCGAGATCATAATGTCCGTATTCAATACTTTTTATGTACTCAATATCACTATCATCCAACTCGAACCACTCTCCATCACTATGTTTGCTCTCATATAAGTGGTGAAAGTAACTCTCTAGCCAAGGCATCCAATTAGTGGGTATCTCATGAACAATTTCGAATTGTTGATGTGGCACGATTGCATCGTAAAGCCGAAAACCAGGATTCTTGGACATTCCTATTTTGTACAGCTTTGAGCCAACTAAATTGAAGAAATACACATATCCATTGAATTTTTCCCGTAGATAGTCCGCTTTTCGGCGTTTCCGGGCAAGCGCTTTCGGGTTCTTAACTGTTGCATTTACTAGTATCATTTTGGCCTCGCATGATGCGCAGCGCATTAATGCGCATTCCCTTTTCAATCTATGGAATCGTGTTATACTGAGAGAATACTACAATCCATTGGCAAATACAACTTCTTATCCCGATTACTAAGGAATAACGGAATGAAAACAGGAACGGTTGCAAAGCGCTTTGATCTGGACCCGAAAACCGTTACAGGTTGGACAGATATGTTTGCTGAATTTTTCACGACTGGTGCTAAAGGAGAAGGGCAGACACAACGCGACTTCCAACCT
This sequence comes from Aggregatilineales bacterium, assembly GCA_044226645.1. Lineage (GTDB taxonomy): Bacteria > Chloroflexota > Anaerolineae > Aggregatilineales > Phototrophicaceae > CFX2. The sequence continues at coordinate 1,249 of JBGAGR010000178.1, read as the reverse complement.
GAAGACCTTTGGGTAATCAATACCATCAAGCTTGAACGCTCAAGAAATGCTCCATTTGAGCAAATCCGCGCAAGGCTTGCTTCCCGTGATTTCGATACGAATCTCCCCCCAGAATTCACAACAATCGAGGGCGACAGTGCAATTACTGTTTACGCTGAGATGCGCGAAATGCGTGTCAAACTAGAAAATGCGGAAGCTGAGATCGAACGCTTGCGTGAACAGGTTGATGATGAACGGAAACGAGCGGATGAACAATTGCGAACTGAGCGTGAGATGAATCAAGCGAAGCTAGAACAATTAATTGTCGAGAAAACTGAATGGCGTATGCGCTATCAGAGCCTTCTGAAACAAGTAGGGCAAGCTGATGATGACAAGTAACGCCTACATCGCCACCGACGGCGAAAATGTGATGAAAGTCGGGAAGGCAAACGATGTAAAGCGTCGTGAGAGGCAGATAGCGCTTCCCATCACCTGCACAGTATCGTGCTTGGATGAAGCGGGAGCATTTCGAGTAGAAAACCAACTGCGTGATTTTGTAATTAAACGAGGCGGAGTTCGGTATCTTTCTACGATAGATTGGTTTAAGTTTGATGCCCAAATTTATGAGATGTTACGTGAATTTGCAACCAGACTGAATAATGAAGCACCTTCTGAGATTGATGTCGATACTGAAATTGCACAATACATCACCTATTATCACCAACTACTTGTTAAAGAAGCTGTCGCAGAAAAAGACGCTTTACAAGCTGAGATAGAGCCGCTTCGTGAGGCAATGACAGAAAAAAAGGCGCTTATTGAGGAAAGAGAAGCTTTACAAGCCGAAATACGCCAACTTCAACGCGAAAATGCCCATTTGCAGAAAAAGAATAAAGAACTTCAGCATGAATCAGATGAGGGCCAAGAACGGATATATAAATTGATTCGAGAGGAATCTTTTTGGGAGACTCGGTACAAATTAGCTGCGGAATTATTAAAAGCTAAAGGGATAAGCAATTGAAGATTGAGCAGGGGAGGGCATCCTGTATTTGAGGCGGGTCAGAGTGGTCTTTAGACTACTTCCCGCCGCACTCTCTAGCCGGGTGGTTTTCAACCTCCGGCGGCACAATATAAAAAGGGGCAGAGCATGACAGCTCCACCCCCTGTGCGCCGCAGTCAGGCGCTTAAACTGCTCCGAATGCCGCTAGCAGGGATTGCCACCCGGCCCGCCGAAGAACAGATAAGTCCCCCAATTACCGCCGCTGCTGGCAGG
>JBGAGR010000177.1:0-16770 GCA_044226645.1 Aggregatilineales bacterium | reverse complement strand
TGGGCGTGGTTGTCCCGGCGGCGGTGAATAACGCGGGTACGTGGGACACGGGTGCGTATGACTGGCGCGCGATTGGCGCAGCGGCGAATTATGTCGAAATCGCTATGCCGCTTGATCCGAGCGCGTATGCAACGGGCGATGATCGTCTGGTGACATCCATGCTGCGCTGGGGTGTGGGTGAAATCAGCCGCTTTAAGATTCTGCTCGGTCTTTCGGCGCTATCGGTGCGGGAAGTAAGCGGCGCTTTTACCACTGTTGGTTATAACGATGCGTTGGCGGCGTTGGGCGATGTGAAGGTCGAAGCGCAAACCAGTGAAACTGGCTCGATTCAGCCGGGAACGGAAATTCAGGCCAAGCTGGACGGCTTCCAAGCGCAGTCCGGTATGGATACGACCATTCAATCGCCATATGTGGATTATCTCGGTCAGGATGGCAATCCAGTGTCGCGGGTTTGGCTGACGACCCCAGAGGCACTGCGCTTCCGTATGGATAAGACGATACCATTCGGGCTGGGCGGCGTGGCCTTCGATGATCTGCTGACAGAAGGCGTGGCAAGCGGCGTTTTGCAGACGATTTTGAATTATAAAGTGTCGATTCCCGCGTCCCAGAGCGCGAGTGAACTGGCGCTGCATTGGAAAATTGAAGGCGCGAATGGTGTCATCAGTGAAGTCACAACCGGGTTGAATGATCCGCTTCTGACGACGATTGAAGCGCCGGATGGTAATTATGCGATCAACGTGAATGTGGTAGGCGGGGATGTCGAAAGTCCGCGCAGTGGTGTAGCAGTCGCGCTTTTCGCACCGACGGTAACACCGACTCCGATCCCGACAGCAACTCCAACGCCCATCCCGACGGCAACCCCTGCCCCAGTGGTTCAGCCTGTCGCACCACCGCCTGTCAATAATAATCCGCCTCCGGCACAGGTTGGCGCGGGCAGCATCGCGGTGGGCAGCTTCGAATACGGTGGACATGTCACCAGCACGAACAGCGATCAGGCCGCAAATGCCATGCGGCAGGCGGGTATGACCTGGATGAAGGTGCAAATCCGCTACACCAATGGCATGTCGCCCGGTGTGGCAGCGGGCGCGATTAACGATGCACACTCACGCGGCTTCAAGGTGCTGCTGGCGATTCCGGGTGTACCGGGTGAACTGGCGGCGGGCGGTGGTGGCTATATTCAGCAGTACGCGGCATTTTTGGGCGGCGTGGCTGGTCAAGGGCCGGACGCGATTGAAGTATGGAACGAAATGAATCTGGATCGCGAGTGGCCTGCGGGACAGATCAGCGGGGCGACGTATGCGGATATGCTGCGGCAGGCGTATCAAGCCATCAAGAGCGCGAACGGCGGCGTGATGGTCATCAGCGGCGCACCTGCTCCGACTGGCGCGGAAGGTGCTTATCCGGGCAGAGTTGTTAATGACGATCATTTCCTGCAAGATATGGTCAATGCCGGGGCGATGCAGTATATGGACTGTCTGGGTGCGCACTACAATGAAGGCGTTGTCGCACCAGACCAACAGAGCGGTGATCCGCGTGATAATTACTACACGCGCTATTTCTATGGCATGTTGAACACCTATTGGAGCATCACAGGCGGTCAGAAACCGATTTGCTTCACCGAGCTTGGTTATCTGACACCGGAAGGCTATGGCCCACTCGATCCGTTCTTTGGATGGGGACAAAACACCACTGTCGCTGAACAGGCGGCATGGCTGGCACAGGCAGCGGCACTGTCATCGCAAAGCGGCAAGGTGCGGCTGATGATTGTCTGGAACATCGACTTTACGGTTTACGGCGCTGATCCGCAGGCGGGATACGCGATTATCCGTCCCGGTGGTGGATGCCCGGCGTGTAATGCTATGGCAGCAGCGCGATAAACTTAACCGCCAAGAATGCAGAGAAGAGAGAAGACAGACAACGATATGGCAACAATAAACGCGCCGCAAAAGCGCTTACGGAAACAACTTCGCTGGTTCGTCCTGATCTGGACGGGAATCACGTTTATCATGGGCGCGTGTACCTTCTTCGCGATATTTGTCGTGCTGGGGGAAACGGGCATTCTGGGACGTAACGAACGCAACATCGCACTGCCGACTGCCAATTCAGCGGCAGTGCAGCAGGTGGTTCTCCCAACCACTATCCCAACAAAACAGGCTCTCTCACCAACGATTGAACCCACCGCACTGGCGGCTCAACAGGTCGCACCTCCGACTGAAGCGCCAACCGTTGGCCCAACCAACACGCCGCTGCCGGTAAGCGATAAGCATTTCCAAGTGGCGATTCAGGTGCAGGCCAGCCCGGACTTAAACCCGGATAATCAGGACGGCTGGATGCGCGAAGTCAGCCAGAAAATGGGTTTAGGCTGGTTCAAACAGCAGGTACGCTGGGAAGATGTTGAACCGAATAAGGGTGAATTCCACTGGGAACAACTGGATATGGTGATGGGTTCGGCTGCAAAATTCGGTGTCAAGGTGTTGATGTCGATTGTGACTTCCCCCAAGTGGGCGCGCGAATCGGGGGCTGATCTTTCCAAGCATGGGCCACCAGCCAATAACGCCGATTATGTTAATTTTGTAACCTCGATACTCAACCGCTACCCGAAACAGGTGCAAGCGATTGAGGTCTGGAACGAAGAGAATATTGACCGCGAGTGGAGTTCGACAGGTGGATTAAAAGCAGCGAATTACATAGCGCTGCTGAAAGACACGTTCACGGCAGTCAAGGCAATTGACCCCGGCGTGATTATCATCAGTGGTGCGCTTTCTCCGACAGGCTTTAATGATGGGATCGGCGCGTGGGATGACTATGTTTATCTCGACCAGTTGATTAGTGCTGGACTGCTGAATTACACGGACTGCGTGGGTGTGCATCACAATGGCTACAACATCGGGCCGAATGTGCCCTGGGATCAGGTACCCAACGATCCTACCGCGAGCTTCCGAGGCCCCTTTGATAATAAGCATCATAGTTGGAGCTTCTACAGCACCCTAAACACTTACGCGAATAAAATCGCAGTGGCGGGTGGGCAGCAAAAGCTGTGCGTGACGGAGTTCGGTTGGGCTTCGACGGAAGATTTAGGCGGATACCCGACAGGCTTTGAGTTCGCCAATGATAATACGCTGAAGGAACAGGCTGACTGGACGATTCAAGCGCTGAACCTGATGGATCAGTGGGGTTTCGTGTGGCTGGCTTCGATCTGGAATTTCAATTATGGGCCACAAGCGGGCTGGGCGACAGATAACGACAATGTGCCCTACTCGATTATCGGCAAGGATTGGAAGTTCCGCCCGGTTTATGACGCGATCATTGAATGGAGTGCAGACCGGAAGGCGAAGGGCTTGCAGTAGGACAATTCTTCAACGCAAAGACGCGAAGAAGCAAAGGCGCAAGGTAAAGATTTAAGAACGCTCTCCTGAATGGGAGGGCGTTTTTTATTGAGAGAAATTCAACCGCGGAGACACCGAGAACACAGAGGAAACGCAAAGAAGGCAGATGATAGACGATTGGCCTTTGCCTGATAGGCGCTCAATCGGCGTTGGCGAGTCTGGTGCTAGACTATGCATACGCCATAAGGAGCAATGAAACGCCATGAAAAAGCAATTATGGATTGTTATGCTGGTTTGGGTAACGGTGTTCGTGGTACGAGCACAGGATAATCCGCTGCCGCCGCTTGAGCCAATTACAGTTGAGAATGCAGGGCAGATACAGGAATTGAAGCGCTATGGGAATGGAACCTTTGAAAGTCCGGCGTGGTCGCCAGACGGGAAAACACTGGCTGTAGGCGGTTCGCTAGGCATCTGGATTTATGATACCCAAAATTGGAAATCCGAACCACGCTTGATTGAAATGCCCGGTGCGACGAAAGTTGGATATAGTGCCAATGGGCAAGTTCTCGGAGTCACAGTGAAAGACCAGCTCCATTTATTGGATACAGCGACTTTCAAGGAATTACGGGTTGTGGAGGCAAAATCTGTTTGGGCGTTCAATCCTGACAACCAATCTATTGCTGTGGCAGAGCAGAACCATGTCGTTCTTCAAGAAATTTATTCAGGTAAACAACTTAAGAGTTTTAGGTTGCCCGGCATTTACCAAAAACCAACTGACATCACGTTCGATACGGTTACTGATTCACTTGTGGCAAATTGGATTAGCGACGATGGTGAGTGTTCAGATACGGAAGGCCCACATGGTCTATGGGTTTGGAATCTGCGTGATGGCAATAGACAAGATGCAAGCGATTTTTTCGGGCTAGATGATTCGTTTTCATCCGCTACATTAAGTCCAAATGGCAGTGTACTTGCGTCGAGCGAGGGAGAAGAAATTGTCCTGTACGATACGCATGGTGATAAACCAAATATACATCTCGAAGTTAATGACTATATTTTTGATACACGCTTTAGCCCAGACGGAAAGTTGTTGGTCTTAAGCGGTGATCAAGGTACTTCGATCTGGGATGTGACAACGGGTGAAGAAATCACCCCGATTAAATTTGGTCAAAGTCACGAATTCAGCTTTGACGACAAGTTCATCGCCACCACTTCGGGAATATGGGATATAGCTACCGAACAGCCTGTAATGGTATTTCGACAGAAACGATTTGAAATGAGTCCGAATGGAACTACATTGATTGAAGTTCCAGAAAATCAACAGGTCAGGCGACTTCTGGACACCCCTTCTGGTGCAGAAAAAGCAGTTCTGGAAAATGTGAACAACAAAATCAGTTTTTATCGTTTTAGCCCTGATTCACATTGGCTTGCAACGAAATATGAAGACGGGAGCATCAAACTCTGGGACACCACCACTGGCGATGCCCATCTTTTGCTCGAAGCGCCACAGGATAACTTGGGGAATCTCGTCGTGTTCAGTCCTGACTCACGTTTACTCCTAGCGGGAGGTAGTCAATATTCAAGGGGTGAACTGCGATTCAATGTTTGGGATACTCGGCATCTTCAATTGATTTCACCCGACAAAGTAATGGAGCACTGTGGCGATTGTTCGCTGGGGCTTCTAACACCCTATTTTACGCCTCAGAATGCCATTATCTTCAGCGTGACTCCAACACTTGGATTGAACCCAACTTTTCCTACTTTTGCACGATTTACCAAAACAAATTCAAGCCTCAGCAAGCTTGATAGTGCTTTTGAAGGCGTATATTTGTGGTATCCCTTGACCAACACGGTACAGGAATGGCTGAATGATGCGCCTGACCCGGACATTGGCCTTGATTTTAGCCCTAGTGGACAATTAGCTGTCTACGCTATCAATCGTGAATACGAGGATAATGAAGTGCATGTTGTAAGAGTGGAAAATGGGGAGGCTGTCGCGCAAATCGACACATCTGTAATCGGCGCTTATGTAGATTCCGTTTCCTTTGAGATGGATGAATACCATATTTCATTCAGTACGGATGATGGTATGTGTTCAATTGTCACCAAGCACACCTGGGATTTGCAATCTAATAGCGAAATTCCATCGGAGCGAGATGAACATAAGCCTGTTTTTACGACGTTTAGTGCCGACAAAAGTATCGAGGTGTCTTTGGAAGCGGATGGTGTAACACTGACTGATATCTCATCAGGAAAACGATTGAGCGTGTTACCAGCATCTTCATATTATGCATCATTCACCCCAGATGGAGCGATTTTGTTGACACAGAGTAATGATGGCACAGTTCGGTTGTGGGGCGTGCCGCAATCATCACCGTGAGCTAAACGGTGGGGAAACGCGGGTGAGGCGGGTTGACGGTCAGTGTTATAATGGCGACGTGGTTTCGAGGGGGCAGCAAGCCCTCTCGTTTTATGTGGATGGACAGGTATGCAGATTCAGGAAGAGAAGAAAAAGAAACCCTCACCCCCTGCCCCTCTCCCTCATCCCAAAGGGACGCTTCACAGGAGCGAGGGGAGAAAAAAGGTTAGTCAAAATTTTTGGGGTGGTTACAGGTTTAAGTTGGTTGTGACAGTCGTGGCGCTGATGGTAGCAGTGGGACTGCTGGCTAATCGGGTAGGAAACTATGATCCATTCGAGGGAAGCGCGGTGGTGAATCCGCCTTTTACGCCGCTGACGTATGGGGTACAGGCGTTTTTGTGGTGGGATAAGACATCGGCTTCGCTGGCGATGGATTGGACACGGCTAATGGTGTTCAGCCATGTGAAGCAAATTTTTTCGTGGAAGGATATTGAGCGGAAAAAAGGCGAGTGGGATTTCACACGGGCTGATGAAATCGTGGGGGAGATTGAGGCAAAGGGGCTGAAGCTGGTGGTGCGGCTGGGGGATGCGCCGGAGTGGGCGTATGGGAGTGCTGAGTTCTCAGTTCCAAGTTCCAATGCAAATCCCCTCCCCCTGACCCCCTCCCCATTTCATGGAGAGGGGGAAAACAGCGATTTAACTCTTACTCCTCCTTCAGGGGAACAAAGCTCAGAAGCGACAGAACAAAAGACATTTGTTGATTCGCCGCCGGGAGATTTACAGGATTTCGCAGATTACTGCGGGGCGATTGCGGCGCGGTATAAGGGACGAATCGCGGCGTATCAAATCTGGAATGAGCCGAATCTGGCGCGAGAATGGGGTGGCAAGCCACCGAATGCGGCAGAATATACAGCGCTATTGAAGGTATGCAGCGAGGCGATTCGGGCGGCTGATCCGGACGCGATACTGATTTCGGCCGGGTTAGCACCTACCGGGGATTATGATGTCAACGCGCAACCGGACGACATTTACTTTCAGGCGATGTATGACGCGGGATTTCAACAGTATGTTGATGTGGCAGGCGTGAACGCTCCGGGGTATAACTTCCCACCGGAGGTCAGCCCGGATGAAGCTGTTGCTCAGGGAAGCCATCGCTTCTTTACTTTCCGCCGTGTCGAGGATATGCGGCAGATTATGGTGAAGAATGGCGATGCCGCGCGGCAGATGGCAATTCTGGAAATGGGTTGGACGACTGATCCAATTCATTCGACTTATAAATGGTTTGCCGTGACAGAAGCGCAAAAGGCGGATTATCTGGTACGGGCGTATCAATACGCGGCGGAACACTGGCGACCCTGGATGGGGTTGATGTCGACCATTTATATCCCTGATCCAGCGTGGACCCAGAAGGACGAACAATATTGGTGGTCGATTACCTTAGGCGAACACGGTATGGGAAAAGCTTTCATTGATCTGGCAAACATGGCAAAATACTGCGGAGAGCGCGTCATACCCCAACGCGCACCCGATAGCCCGGAGGCACTAGGTCTTGTCACCGTCAGTCCTTGCGATTAGCTACTTTTTTCATCTGATTGCCACCGTCGTCTGGATTGGTGGTCTGGTCACGCTGACTGTTTTTGTGTGGCCTGAGACACGAAAAGTGTTGGCGAATAATCCGGCGCTTTACGGTTTGCTCACACGAATGCGCAAGCGTTTTTTCCCACTGACGAATTTCAGCCTGGTGGTGCTGACGTTTACAGGGCTGATTCAAATGTCGGGCGATCCGCATTATGAGGGTGTGTTGCAAATCACGAATGAGTGGAGCCAGATACTGCTGCTGAAGCATATTGCTATCATTGGAATGGTGGTGTGCGGGTTAATTCTGCAATTCGGGGTAACACCCGCGCTGGAACGCGCCAGCATGTTAGTAGAACGCGGGAAAGGTGACCCAGCAGAATGGGAACGCCTGCGACGGCGGGAAATTCGCCTGACATGGATTAATGTGATATTGGGGCTGGTGGTACTGGGCTTCACGGCCTGGATTACCGCATTGTGAAGAATCAAGTTATTAGTTGTTAGTTATTAGTTGTTAGTTTTTGAGGAAATCCACTTCAAAAATTTGCACTAAGAACTGAAAACTGAAAACTAATAACCCTTATTAGGAGCAATTTATTTGTCCAGTCGATTAGGATTTGCGCTGGCAGTTGTGCTGCTGCTGCTGGGGGCGGTTCTCCGAATGGGGAAGCTGGCTACCCTGCCTGCCGGACTGAACGAGCAGGAAATCACCGATATTCGTGTGGTCGAGACGGTGCGCCAGGGCGACATTGAAATGTTTTACAAGCTGGGCAACGGTGAGGGACGTGAAGGGGTTTATCACGCCATCATGACCGGTGTCACCACGCTGACCGGCAATGGCTTATTCGGTTATCACGTTGTCGGGGTGTGGGTCGGGATGCTGACGCTGGCGATGGCTTACGCGCTGGCATCGCGATTGTTTGGGCCGCTGGCAGGGGTGGCTACTCTGGGTTTGCTGGCCGTGAATATGTGGATGATTCTGCTTTCGCGTGAAGTGGGGCGTGAAACAGTGCTTCCCATGCTCGTGCTGACTATTATGCTGCTGCTGGCGCGGGGCTTATCGGTTTACCAGCAAATTCATCCCCGGCTGCCCGTTAATGGTGTTTTTGGGGCGCTGGGTGTGCTGCTGGGCATTGGATTTTATATCCATCCAGCGCATTTCATGATTGTTCTGTTCAGCATGATATTCATTGTTTACCGACTGGCAGCACGGCAGAACATATCCCGACAAGTCATTGGTTATCTGTTATTCAGTATGCTGGTGATGATTATCATCAGTATGCCTTATCTGGTCGCCAGCATTCGCCTGCCCAACCTGAGCGGCGCATCACGGGTTTTTGATGACTATAGCGCGGTTCAAAATTCGCCTTTACAGGCGATCTCGAACGGTATCAGCGGTATCTTCTTTGTGGGGGATGCGAATCCAGCGCATAATCTGCCGCAGCGTCCACTGATTGAGCTGATCAGTGGATTATTTGTACTACTGGGGGTTTTGATTTCCGCAAGGCACTGGAAGCAGGGACGCTATGGTCTACCGATCATCGCGGGGGTGGTACTGATTCCGGTAGCATTTTTGAACGCTGCCAGCCCGAATTTTCTAGCCTACACACCGCTGGTTCCGATACTGGCGCTGTTTTTCGGATTAGGAATCAGCACGCTTTATCGCAGTCTGACACGCGGGCCACAGCGATTGGCACAGCTTGGCATCCTAATTTTGCTGGTGTTTAATCTGGCATGGACGGGACGCGATCTGTTCACTATCTGGCCTAAGCTGGACTCGGTTTATGATGCCTATCACAGCCGAATCGGTCAACTGGCATATCATCTTGACCGAACAGCAGACAGCATCCCAACCGTGATTTGCGATTCAGGACAGCGGTTACATTCACAGGATGAGTTAAGCGAAACCGACCTGCTGCTGCTGATGGTCAACCGTAAGGATGTGCATCTGCGATATGTGGACTGCGGCACCGGATTGATTCTGGTGAATGGTGGGCAGGATGAACAGGTTATTCTGCCGGACGCGAACATGCTGGATAGGATGCAGCCTTACCTCAAAGACTGGCTCCTGAAGGGGCAAGTTTTGGATACGGCGGATATTCCACCCAATGCTGTGGTACGGTTGAATGTGTCGCAAGAACTGGCGGATGTGGTGGGGAAATTCTCGACGACTGCCCCGGCTGGATATGCACCGGAAGCACCGGGTGGAGCGGGAGTCGCTGCAACACCGCTGCGGCTGGGCGGCAATATCACGTTTCTGGGTTATGAGAATACCAGTCCAGAAGCGTATACACCGGGAGGCATTGTTACACTGATTACCTATTGGCGGGTGGATGGTGCGATGCCACCCGATTTGCGGCTATTCACGCATATTCTGTCCGATCCTGCGGCGTGCTGCGCGGCGCAGAATGACACAATCAGCGTGGATGTGAATGAACTGGAAAGCCGGGATGTTTTTATTCAGGTGACATTTGTGCCGCTGCCTATTACGATACCGGATGGCGTGTACAGCATTTCAGTGGGCGCATATCTGCAAAGTAATGGGACACGCATGGGCATTATGGACGGAGAACGAGAACGAGGGACGCGCTTGTTCATCGGTCAGATTACGGTGAAGCGATCATAAATCCAGTGGGTGATTGAGTAGACAAATGGTTATCATTCGCTAACCTGTAAAACAGGTAGGAACAGGCAACATTACGAAATATATTACATAATTTGGTCGGTTTTATATCCGAATTCTGACTGATTTAATACGGAATCCAAATGAAAATGCTTGACCAGAGGGAAAGCACTGTAACACAAGTATTCGATTCTTTTGTATACTAACCCCTCTCGATTCTAACCTTTGGATAGCTGACAAAGAATCGATCTGATTCAGAACGGACACGATATATCGTGTCCCTACAAGATAAGATATTTTCGTTAGTCTATCCGTTCGGGAGTTCCATAACGCAAATCCCGAATCCTGTAATTATTCTGATTGGCAGCGTACATGTTTGAGATTGTATTTCTGGGAACATCGGCTTCTGCGCCCTCCATTCATCGCGGATTGGCGGCTCAAGTTGTGCTGGCAGGCGAACACCGCTTTCTAGTGGACTGCGGCGAAGGCACACAGCGGCAGATTTTGCGGAGCGGCGTGGGCTTTAAGCGGCTGAATCAAATCCTGCTGACTCACTCACATCTTGACCACATTCTGGGGCTGGGCGGGTTGATGTCGACCTTCGCGCGGTGGGAAAGCATCGAGGAAGTGAACATTTACGGCGGCAAGGCTACGCTTGACCGGGTACAAGCACTGCTGTTCGGCGTGGTGCTGGATTTCGAGCGACTGCCGATTCAGATTCATATGGTGGATTTGAAGCCGGGAAAGATGCTGGAGGCGAAGGATTTCACAGTTAGCTGTTTCCCGGTCACACATCGGGGACCAGGGAATTTTGGCTTCATCTTTCAGGAAAAGTCGCGCCGCCCGTTTCTGGTAGAAAAAGCGGTTGAGTTAGGTGTTCCAGCGGGGCCGGAACGAAGCCAACTGGTCAAAGGCGAGGCAGTGACACTGGCGGATGGGCGGGTGATCGAGCCGGATATGGTGCTGGGCGAATTGATCGAAGGCGTGAAATACGTCCATATCGGCGACACGGCGCGCACTGATAATGTGAAGGAATATGTGGCTGATTCGGATGCGCTGGTGATCGAATCGACCTTTCTGGAAGCGAACACGGAAGAAGCACGGGCATTCGGGCATATCACGGCGAAAGAGGCCGCTACTCTGGCACTGGAAACGGGTGTGAAAACGCTGATTATTACCCATGTATCGCGGCGCTACCGGGAACGGGATGTGATTGAGGAGGCGCGGCGGGTATTCCCGAATACATTCGTAGCGCGTGATCTGGATCATTATGTGATTCACCGTGACCGCCCGGTTGAGAAGCAATATGCAGTGAATACGGTCAGCGCGGAGGATGAGAAAGAGGAACATCCGAGTTAGCAAAGGATTGATGGCATGGCGGATACGTTGAATGATATGCAGCGGGCGCAGTTAGACGAATATGTAACGCGCCTGTATGTCGCGGAAGATCATACGCTCGATTGGATTCAGTCCGAGGCAGAACGGAATGGTTTGCCAAGCATCAGTGTGCGCGGGTTCGAAGGCCGCCTGCTGCAAATGCTGATTCATATGAGCGGTGCGAAACGGATTGTGGAAATCGGTACACTGGCGGGATACAGCGGAACCTGGATGGCGCGAGCGCTACCAGCCGACGGTAAATTGTATACACTGGAAAAGAGCAGCAAACATGCGGCTGTGGCACGAGCCAGTTTCGAGCGGGCGGGTGTGAGCGGCAAAGTTGAACTGCTGGAAGGTGATGCGCTGGATTCGCTCCGGAAAATCGCCTCAAAAGCGCCGTTTGATATGGTGTTCATTGATGCTGACAAAGATCGCTATCCGGCCTATCAGGAATGGGCGGTGGAACATGTCCGTCCAGGCGGGTTGATCGTAGCGCATAATGCATTCCGCAGCGGACGTATCCTCGAACCCGCTGATGAGGGTGATAAGCTGATGGATCAGTTCAATCAGTCTATCGCGGCTGATTCCCGGCTGGAAAGCATGATTCTGGCGATTGGGGATGGATTCGCGGTGGGCATCAAAAAGCAGTGAATCTATAATGGCATAGGCTATGCCCTATTCTTACGGTCAATTTCCAGCAGATTCGGCAGGGTGTTATCGACCTCATTCAGGAAGGCCAATCCTTCCTCACGAGTGGGGAATATACGATACTTTCCTGAAGAGAGTTTCAAGATCGTTGAAACCATTAGCTTAAACATACGGTTGGTCGTAATGAAGATATTCCAACCGACTCTGGGGTGACGCAGTGGCTCTGCGAAGGAGCCGCTGAATATACTCATGCTCAGGGGAACCTTTTCTAATGCGGTCAGGTCGAGAATGCTATGGATTAATTCTGTCTCGCCGTTATTCATATATTCCAGGGCTGCAAAAGCCTGATCTTCCAGTTCCTCAACTGTCAGATTGCCCTCGAAAGATACGTCTATGACATAGCCTTCGACCAACCAAGAGATATGGTAGCTCATTCACATGCTCCTCATATGCACGATTTCAGATTACGATTTTACTTAATTATAGGCTTTTCAGGTCGATCATGCCTTCACCGATGACCTGTCCCGGTTGAATGACAAGCGGCGCGCGAGTATCGGCTGTGGCGATGAGATCATAAGTGGTCGCACCTGTGATGCGTACCGGGACAATCTGCCCAACGGGAAGTTCCCCTTCGACAATGACATAGCCGTCAATTTCGGGCGCATCACGGTAGCTGCGTCCGAGGCTGATTGTGCCCTCGGTTTCATTCCCGTCCTCATCTTCGCCCACGCCATGTCCTTCGACCAGAATATCGAGCGTTTTACCGACCAATGCCTGATTTTTAGCGAGGCTGATGCCCTGCTGCAATTCCATCAGTTGTTCCCAACGCGCCTGCTTAACCTCATCGGCAACCTGATCGGGCAATGTCGCGCTGGGCGTGCCGATTTCGTAAGAATATTTGAAGGCTCCTACGCGGTCAAATTGCAAATCGCGCACGAACTGCATCAGACCTTCGAACTCCGCATCGGTTTCGCCGGGATAGCCGACGATGAAGGTGGTGCGGACAGCCAATTCGGGCATGGTTTCACGCAGTTTGCCGATGGTGTCATAGACCCATTCGATTTTAGCCGGACGCTTCATGCGCAGGAGTGTGTCACGATGCCCATGCTGAAGGGGAATATCGAGATAGGGCAAAACCTGCTTGTGCTTCGCCATCGTTTCCATCAGGCGCGGAGTGACATAACCTGGATAGGCATACATGATGCGAATCCAGGGAATGCCGGGGGCGGCTTCGACAATTTTATCGAGCAGATGCGCCAACCCATCTTTCAGGCCGAGGTCATAGCCGTAATCGGTGCTGTCCTGCGCAATGAGCATGATTTCCTGTATGCCCTGCTCTTGCAAATGGATGACTTCGCGCACAATCGATTCCACCGGACGGCTAACGGCGGTTCCTTTAATTTTCGGAATCGCGCAAAAGGCACAGGGGCGGCGGCATCCATCGGCAATTTTGAGATAGGCACTCGCGCCCTGCACACTGGTTCGCAATACACCACGCTCATCGAGTCCGACCACTTTGGCATCGGTTGGGAGATGGTAAAGCGGTTCGGGATGCTGACGTTCCCGCAAGCGCGTGACCAGATCGAAGATATCCATCCAGCGGCGTGTGCCGATCACTCCATCGAGTCCGGGCACTTCCTGCACCAGATTCGCGCCATAACGCTGCGAGAGGCATCCGGCGGCGATGACCATCTGACCGGAGCGTTTGTTATCCACCAGTTCACGCAGGGCGTTTATCGATTCCTGTTTGGCAGCGTCGATAAAGCCGCAGGTATTGACGATGAGGACTTCGGCATTTTTCGGCGCGTCTAGGCCGATCATGCCGTTCTGATGTAAGACCTGAGCGATGCTTTCCGAATCAACGGTGTTTTTGGAGCATCCGAGGCTGAGGAGATAGTATTTGTTTTTGCGAGAGGCCATATTTATTGGTCAAATTCCATTTATCATCGGGGTTGGGTAATGAATAAAATCACCCATGCAGAATTTTATAGATTAGCGTCTATTTAATCTATCCCCAGCGCGATGCAATTGTTGAAATCAGTATCTTACGATTAGAAAATCATACTGTATTTTTGGGGAATCAAGGCTATGACTTTTATCCGCACCACTGCTTACGTCCTGCTGACGGGTTACATCCTGTGTTTTTTCTCCGAGTGGATGTTCTGGTCGGGGAGGCCACCTGCGCCTGATTGGATTCTCAGCAGCATTCCAACGTGGCTGCTGTACAGCTTCATCACGTTTCTATTTCTCGCTGTGGTGGATTATTTTCGGGTTCGGACAATATGGGCGGTTTTTCTGGCAGGAGCGATTTATGGATGGCTGCTGGAAGGGGTGATTGTTCAGACCACTTATGATGATTTTCCGCTCAATATCTCGTTTACTGCGTTGGCATGGCATTCACTGATTAGCGTCATTTTCGGGTGGTGTGTGCTGCCTCGTGCAATGCGGAGTAGGAAATGGATTGTACGCTGGTGTATCGGATTCGGTTTGTGTCTGGGGATATGGTCGATTGGGTGGTGGTCGGAAACACCGCCTGCACCGATTGAAAACGTGTTTGTCTATAATTTTGTATTCGGAATCGGGTTGATGGCAGCATATGTATGGCGAGATACGTTCACGTTCAGAGTCAATCGATTCGTGATTTATGGTGCGATTATTCTGCTGGTGGCGTATTTCGCGTTGGTTACTGTACCGACACAGCCTTTGGCGCTCGTCGTTCTGCCGCTCCTCTTAGCTATAAGTCTCATAACACTACGGAAAAATCGTCAAAGGGAAATGGAAAACATAATTGCGGAAACAAAAGACATCACGCTGCGTCATACCCTGCCCCTGTTGTGGATTCCTCTCATAGCGAGTGTGATTTATGGGGCAGCATTTGTGGCGGGAATCGCACTGCCGGGACTGCAAATCGCCTATGTCATATTGATGCCAGCGGGCTTTATCGTGTTCGCCATCAGCGTTTATAAAGTTTGGTAGCGACCTACTGCCTCAACGACTCCTATTCGATTTATAGCTCAGATGAACAGCTTTAATTTCTGGAAGTCCTTGAGCAGCAATTCCTTGTCACTGGCCTTGTAGAGGACGACGGCAGGATGATAGAGCGGGACGACATGAATTTCGCCGTAATGGAGGCGAGTCTTGATGAGCATCCCGTGAAGCTGGGTAATCGTGCCGCGCTTATCGGGCAGATCGAGCTTTTTGAGCATGTAGGTCATGGCGAAACGGCCTAATGTGGCGATGACCGCAGGCTGGATGATGTCGATGACGCGGTCTACAAAGGGCGCGTAGAACGCGATTTCCTCTGGGGTAGGTTCACGTTTGGCGGGTGGGCGATCCAGAATGAGATTGGTCACGAAGACATCCTCACGCTTGAGGTTGATGCTGCGGAGCATCTCGGCAAAGACTTCACCGGATGGGCCGATAAATGGTCGTCCGATTTCGGCTTCACTCTTACCGGGGGCTTCGCCGATAAACAACAGATTCGCATCGGGATTGCCTTCGCCTAATACAGGAAAGAGACGATTCTCAATACGAAATTGATATAAAGGGGAAGCTGTCGCGTTAACCAGATCATCGCGCACAGATTTGAGAGCAGTTTCTTTCTGACGCAGTGTTTCGGTATCGGCGGCGGGTTTGAAGGATGGATTGGCGGGAACAGCCGTTTTGATAGCTCGTGCCAATTTTTCGACATCCTCTGCAAAACGCTGCTGACCGAGTTCGAAGGCATTGCGCCGCGCGAGTAATTTGAGGTCTTCCGGGAGTTGATCGGGCGAAGGCATCCGGGCACGTCCAACTAACACGGGAATGACCATTTTTTCCTGCTTAAGGGCGCTGGCGATTTCGATACGGACGAAGTCATTCCACTGGTCAAGACGACGTTCACCGGAATCATCCTTAATGGTCGCCCATTGGGGGCCGATCATGGCGATGAGGACATCGCAGCCGGCAACAGCTTTTTCCAACACTTCGACAAAATCCGCGCCGGGGGGAATGCTGTCTACATCCATGAAGATGTCGCGCTGTTCAAAATGCTGAACGAGATGATCGAAAAGACGACCTACATAACCTTCAGTATCCTGACGACGGTAGTTAATGAAAATCCGGCTCATAAGGCGACCCCGTGTATGGTTAGTGCAAATAATTCCATTATGCCACAAGGTGATAGCGATTCGATGTGACGGATGCTACACTGTGGGACAGAATGGCTATATTTTCATGTTCAACAATGCGAAAAAGGGAGGGTCTGAGACCCTCCCCTACGACACCCTGCATATTAGTTTCTGAAATAAGGTTCCTATGACCAGTCTCACCCGCGACTCGTTTATCGCTTTAGATGCACAAGACCCATTAGCCGGACATCGAGATTTATTCAATATGCCAGAGGGTGTACTGTACTTTGATGGCAATTCACTGGGGGCGGTTCCGAAAACGGTTCACAAACGGCTGACCGATTTGATCGACCAAGAGTGGGGCGAGGGATTAGTACGCAGTTGGAACACGGCGGATTGGTATACCCTGCCGCGACGACTGGGGAACAAAATCGCGCAGCTTATCGGCGCAGCGGAAGATGAAGTTGTTGTCGCCGATTCGACTTCGGTCAATCTGTTCAAGGTGCTGGCGGCTGCCCTAAAATTGAATACGGGGCGGCGAGTAATTATCTCCGAGCCAGATAATTTCCCGACGGATTTGTATATGGCGCAGGGGTTGATTGATCTGCTGGGCGGACAGCATGAACTCCAATTACGATGTGCGGATGAAATCAAAGCGGCGATTGATGAAAATACGGCTATCGTGATGCTGACACACGTCAATTACCGAACCGGATATGTGCATGACATGGCGGATATTACCGCTTACGCCCA